>JBEVIK010000078.1:0-7043 GCA_040510715.1 Candidatus Limnocylindrales bacterium | reverse complement strand
GTGGTTTTCTCACCTCGCGTCCCCCCCCCCCGCCTGTGTGGGCCTCCCGCGCCGGGGGCGGCGGCGGGGGGCGGGGGGGGGGGGGGGGGGGCCCCCGCCCCACGGGTCGGGGATGCGGCGTCACTCGACGGTGAGCGAGCCCTCCATGCCGGCTTCGCGATGACCCGGCACGTCGCAGTAGAAGGTGTACGTGCCTGCGGGCGCCGTGATGGTGGCCGTCCCAGTCTGACCCGGCTGCACCTCGACCTTGACGTCGAGCTCGTCGATGACGAACGAGTGGAGCGCTGCGCCCTCGTTGGTGAGCTCGATGTCGCTGGCTGTGTCGGCTGCGATGGTGACCGCATCCGGATCGAACGCGATGTCGATCATGGTCACGGTCACCGCCTCGCCGGATGCAGGCGGTTCGGTCGCCTCCGCCGGTGGCTCGGTCGCCTCCGCCGGCGGCTCCGTCGCTCCATCGGTGGCCTCCGCCGGCGGCTCGGTCGCCTCAGAGGTCGCCCCGGCGGTCGCCTCAGCGGTGGCCTCTGCCGTCGCTCCCGCCGTCGGCTCCGCGGTCGCGGGCGCATCGGGTGGTGCCGTTGCGCCGTCCCCCTCGGCGCCCGCCTCGACGACCCGCCAGAGCGCGCCGTTGGACTGGGTCGCCGGATCATAGTCGCGCCCGAAGTCGCACTCGCACGAGGTGAAGTACACGTTCCCTGCCTCGTCCTGGCCGGCGCCCGCCACGAGCAGACCGGTGTCGAGGAGGCGTGCGAACTGCCACGCGCCAGCATCATCCCGCACCAGGCCGTAGATACGGCCCGAGCAGAAGTCGGACGCGAAGTAGATGCCCTCGAGCGAAGGCGAGTCGTCGGACCGATGGACCGCGCCGCCCGTGATGGAGCAGTCACCCGTCGCGTGGTCGTACTCCGCCACCGGCAGCTCGCCGAGCTGCTGCCGCGGGCATTCCGTCAGGGTCTCGGGGTAGCAGTGCGAGCCTTCCAGCCAGTCCCAACCGTAGTTGACACCGCCGGGGCTGTCGGCCGCCGCGAAGTCGATCTCCTCCCAGGCGTTCTGGCCCACATCGGCGATGTACAGGTCGCCGGTGTCGGCGTCGAAGCTGAAGCGCCACGGGTTCCGCAGGCCCCACGCCCAGATGGTGGCGTCGGCACCCGGGTGATACGCCGAGGCATCCTCGGGGTTCAGCTGGGGCAGTCCGCTCGTTCGGAAGGGGTTGCCCTCGGGGATCGCATATCGCTGCGAGTCGTCGGCAGGGTGGACGTCGATGCGGTGGATCTTGCCGAACGGGTTGCGCCGATCCTGGGCGTTGTCGAACGGGTCGCCAGCGAGACCGCCGTCGCCGGTGGACCAGTAGAGGAAGCCGTCCGGCCCGAACTGGACCGTGCCGCCGTTGTGGTTGATGTACGGGTCGTCCGGGATCTCCACGATGAGCCGCTGGCTGTCAGGGTCCGCGACGTTGGGGTCATCCGAGACGCGGAACCGGGACAGGCGCAGCCCGCCGTTGGTGGCGTAGTCGGAGTAGTAGACGTAGAAGTAGCCGTTGTCCTCGTAGGCCGGGTCGAAGGCGAGGCCCAGGAGGCCCTGCTCGAGGAAGTCGGTCTTGACCTGCCCGCTGATGTCGAGGAATGGGTCGGGCAGCACGTTGCCATCCGCGTCGACGATCCGGATGGTCCCTGTCCGCTCGACGACGAAGATCCGCCCAGAGCCGTCACCGGCATTGGCCACGTTGATGGGGTCGACGAGCCCCGAGGCGACCTGGACGAGCTGGACCTGCTGCCCGCCCGGCAGCGACTCTCCGGGCTGGGCGGGTGCCGCGGCATCCTGCGCGAGCGTTGGTGTCGCGAGAGCCGACACCAGGAGTGCCGCGCTCGAGAGCGCGGCGGCGGCAAGGCGTGGTCGCATGGGTTCCTCCCCCGGCTGCGGATCGATTGGCAGGTGCCCATGGTCATGGGTCGGCCGATCGGTCCGGACCTACGCTCCCGCCGCTGGTGTTACGGCTCCGTGACAGTCCATCCGGAGCGGGCTCAGCCGCGCGCGGCGCCTCCGCAGTCAGCGCATCGACCCGAGATGGTCAGGTGGGAGAGATCCATCTCGAACCCCCGCTCGCGGCGGAGTGCCGTGACCAGCTCCGTGGCCTCGGTCGCCTCGATATCCCAGCTTCGCCCGCAGTGCGAGCAATGGAGATGCCCGTGCTCGGTGCGCGGCAGCACGTGGTACTCCTCGCGACCGTCCGGGCCGTGCGCGTGGCGCACGAGGCCCAGCTCTTCGAGGACATCGAGCGTCCGATACACGGTGGAGGGGATGGTCGCGGGGTCGAGCTCCCGGCATCGCTCCACGAGCTCGGCGCCGGTGATGTGGCCCGTAGTCCGGGACAGGACCTCGATGAGCAGGCGCCGCTGGGGGGTCCAGCGCATGCCGCGGGCTCGTAGCTCGTCGCGCGCCGTGGCCCAGCGACCGTCGAGTGATGCGGGGGCCGGCGGGGGCGCATCCGTCGCGCGATCGATGGCCATCGGATGCCGAGTATACGGGATGGCAGTTGCCCAGCGACGTTATTGCAAGGTATGGTGATAACGCTGGACCGAACGCGACCTGGAGGCTCAGGCCCTGTCCCGACTCGCAGCACGCCCGCTCCTGGCCGCATCGTTCGCGGCGATCCTGGTGACCACACCGGGCCTTGGCCTTGCCCAGTCCCCGGTCGCCACGACCGGGACTGTGCCCGTGCTGGGCTGGCAGGACGAGCTCACCGGGGATCCCGACAAGCTCGATGTCGCGACCACGGTCGCGCCCATCAGCTCGCTCGCGCGCAACATCGGCGGTGATCGCATCCGGCTGCGCGGCATCGTGCCCGACGCCACGAACAGCCACACGTTCGAGCCGGCTCCGTCCGATGCCCGGGTCCTCGCCAACGCGGACCTCATCATCGTCAACGGGCTGCACCTGGAGGAGCCGACCCTGGCGCTCGCCGAGGCATCGAGGCATCCCGAGGTGCCCATCCGCCTGCTGGGTGACAGCGCCATCACGGAGGACGAGTGGCTGTTCGACTTCAGCTTCCCGGAGTCCCAGGGCGACCCCAACCCCCATCTCTGGATGAACGTCGGGTACGCCATCGAGTACGCGCAGCTGATGCGTGACTGGTTCGGCGAGGCGGATCCGGCGAATGCCGGTTACTACGCCGCGAACTTCGATCGGCTCAAGGCCAGCCTCGGCGACCTCGACGCCCGCATCCGGGCGGTCGTGGCCACGGTGCCCGAGGCCAACCGCAAGCTCCTCACGTACCACGACTCGTGGGCCTACTGGGCGCGCGAGTACGGGTTCGATGTCATCGGGGCGGTCCAGGCATCCGACTTCAGCGACCCCAGCCCGCGGGACGTGGCCGACGTCATCGACCAGATCCGGGAGTCGGGCGTGCCCGCGGTGTTCGGCAGCGAGGTGTTCCCGAGCGCGGTCCTCGAGCAGATCGCGGCAGAGACAGGCGTGGCATTCATCGAGGACCTGCGGGACGACGAGCCCCCCGGTGCCCAGGATGCGCCGGAGCACACCTACATGGGCATGCTCGACAAGGACATGGAGATCATGATGGACGCCCTCGGCGGCCAGGGCACGGCGACCTTCGCCGACTACCCGGTGACCGACACCTGGCGACCATGACCGCTGCCCCTGCGATGTCTCGCACGGCGAGCGGAGCTGACATCCCGCTCGTTCGATTCGAGCACGTCAGCGCCAGCTACGGCGGCCCGGCGGTGCTCGAGGACGTCAGCCTGACCGTCGAACGGGGCGGGCTGGTGGGCATCGTCGGACCGTCCGGTGCTGGCAAGACCACGCTGTTGCGGGCGATGGTCGGGCAGGTGCCCAGGCTCCGCGGCCGCGTGACCGTCGGTGGCCGCGATGTGACCGCGGGGCGACCCGCCGACGTTGGCTGGGTGCCCCAGCTCGAGACCGTGGACTGGGACTTCCCGGCGACCGTGCGCGAGGTCGTGCTCATGGGGCGCTGGAAGCGCTCGTCGATGCGTCCCTGGATGACCCGGCATGACCGCGACGAGGCGGATCGGGTCCTCGAGCGGCTCGGCATCGGTGGGCTGGGTGGCCGGCAGATCCGAGCGCTCTCGGGCGGCCAGCAGCAGCGCGTGTTCCTCGCGCGGGCGATGATCGCGGAGCCCGACCTGCTGCTGCTCGACGAACCCACCAGCGGCGTGGACATCCGGACACGCGACGAGGTGCTCCACCTGCTCGCGGAGCTCAACGCGCAAGGCATGACCATCGTGCTCACCACGCATGAGCTCAACTCGGTGGCGGCGCACCTGCCGTGGGTCGTGTGCGTCAACCGGCGCATCGTGGCGACCGGCGATCCGGACGAGGTCTTCTCCAAGCAGGTGCTCGACGCGACCTACGACGCGGACCTGCGCATCGTGCGCCATGACGGGCACGTGCTCGTCGCGGACGCCGCACCCCATCGCGTGCGGGATGCGCTCCGGCATCGCCACGACGGCTACGAGCACTCGCACCACGAGCACGACGGCGTGCCCCACACCCACGTCGGGGCCGAGCGGACCCCCTGATGGAGCTGCTGTCCGAGCCCTACTCGTACGAGTTCTTCCGCCGCGGCTTCGCGGTGTCGGTGCTCGTCGGGCTGCTGTGCGGGCTCATCGGCGTGTACGTCGTGCTCCGCCACATGAGCTACATCGGCCACGGGTTGTCCCATGCGGTGTTCGGCGGGGCCGTGGTCGCATACGTCGCGGCGTGGGACTTCTACCTGGGAGCGGGTCTCTGGGGGTTCGCCTCGGCGCTGCTCATCAACGCCGTGGCCCGGCGCCGCAGGGTCGGCGCGGATGCCGCGATCGGCATCGTGACCACGGCGAGCTTCGCGATCGGCGTCGCGCTCATCAGCAAGACCCGCAGCTTCACCCGTGACTTCGAGGCGGCGCTGTTCGGCAACATCCTGGGTGTCACGCCCGTGGACCTCGCGGTGGTCGCCACCGTCACGGTCGCGGTGGCGGTGTTCATCGCGCTCGGCTACAAGCGCCTGCTGTTCATGACCTTCGACCCGGATGTCGCGCCCATCTTCGGCATCCGGACCGGCTGGATGGATGCGCTGTTCGCGCTCGCGCTCGCGGCGACCATCGTGGCGTCCATCAACGTGGTGGGCGTCACGCTCATCGCGGCGACGCTCATCATCCCGGCGACGACGGCGCGCCTGCTCACCGACTCGTTCGCCCGGATGCTGTGGCTCTCGGCGGCGCTGGGTGCCCTTGCGGGCGCCGTGGGGATGTACGCCAGCTACTGGCTGGACGTCTCGTCGGGCGCCACCATCGTGCTGCTCGAGGCGGGGCTGTTCTGCGCCGCGTTCGCATGGCACCTGCTGCGCGGCCACCGCTCGGCGTGGGCCGATGCGCCGGTCGTGACGTACCACGGCCGGCCCCAGGTGATGGACGACCTCTAGGGCTCTCCGAAGGGGCCCATCGGCAGGGCCGTCCGGCACGGGGCCATCGCGGCAGGCCGTGGCATCATCGGCGGGTCATGACGCACGCCCGGCCGCTGCTCGCGGTCCGACGATCCATCGCCATGCCATCGCGCGCCGAGCGCGTGGGCTGGCTGGTGCTCGCCGTCCTCGCGTGCATGCTCGCCCACGAGGCGAGCTACCAGCTGATGTATCGCGGTGCCGGGTCGTACCGCACCGCGATGACGCTGCTGGGCCACGATGGCTACTGGCTCGGCCTGTCCGTGGCCATCGCCGCCGCGACGTTCACGCTCCTCGGGGTCGCCGCCCTCCAGCTGCGGCGGCTCCAGCGAGAGGCCGCGACGACGCCCGCGCTCTCACTCGACGAGTCCTCGGGGCGTGCCGCCTACCTGCGGCTGGTGGGCGCCACGTGGCTGCGCCTCGCGCTCCTCGCGCTGCTCACCTTCACGGTGCAGGAGAACCTCGAGGCGCTCGCGGCGGGGTTGCCGCTTCGCGGCCTGGACGTGGTCCTGGGCCACGGCATGGCGCCGTTCTTGGTCATCCTCGTCACGACGCTGACCATGTCCTTCGTGGTGGCGCTCGTCCGCTGGCGCCGGCGGGTCCTGCTCGGCCGTCTCGCGGCAGCCGCTCGCCCGTGGGCGCGGGCCTCGGCGCGTCGCGCTCACGGTCCCGCCCGACCCGCGCGTGCGCTCCACCTCGTTCGCGGTTGGGGGAGCAGGGCACCTCCGACGGTCGCTTCGACCAGCGCCCTGTAGTCGATCGCGGCCGGTACGCCGGGCCGGGGACACGGGGCACACCTCCACCCTGCGACCCGAGGTATCCCATGTCGACCGCGACCACGCAGCGGCGTTCCCGCCGCACATCCAAGGCATCCGCTCCCAAGCCTCGTTCCCCGATGCTGCCACTCACCATCGCGGCCATCGCCATCGGCGCCGTCATCGTCGGCGTGCTGCTCATCACGAGCGGGGTGCTCGACCGCTCCCGGACGCGCGAGCTCGTCCTGCCGACGCTGTCCCGACCCACCGCGCTCGTGGACGACCGGGCGGTCGGCGCCCCCGACGCGCCCATCACCATCGAGGTGTGGGAGGACTTCCAGTGCCCGGCGTGCGGCATGTTCGCCCGCTCGACCGAGCCCCGGCTGCTCGAGGAGTACGTCGGGACGGGCAAGGTGCGGCTGGTCTACCGGGACATGGCGTTCCTGGGACAAGAGTCGATCGACGCTGCGGTGGCAGCGCGCGCCGCGCAGCAGCTGCTGGGTGGCGACGCCTTCTGGCGCTACCACGACCTGCTGTTCCACAACCAGGACGGTGAGAACGAGGGCGCGTTCGACCGCAACGTGCTCGCCGACATGGCTGTGTCGCTGGGCATCGACCGGGACGCGTTCCTTGCTGCGCTCGACGACCCGGCGCTCATCCATGCGGTCGAGACCGAGACGCGGGCGGGCGCGCAGGCGGGCGTCAGCTCCACCCCGACGCTGGTCATCGACGGCATGCCGCATGCCGGTGCACCGCCCTACAGCGCCCTCGCGGAGTACCTCGATGAGCAGCTCGCGAGCATCACGCCGGCGGCAGGCGGATGACCCGCGCTCGGA
>JBEVIK010000077.1:0-3305 GCA_040510715.1 Candidatus Limnocylindrales bacterium | reverse complement strand
GTGGTCGACTGCGCTCCACGCGCACACCAGCGATGGTCGCCGGTATCTGCTCGGTCCCACCGCCCGGATCGTGCTCAACGCCGGCCAGCTGCATCCGCTGGCTGCGGCGGCCCTGACGCGCGCCGGGGGCCCTGAGCCCATCCGGACGGCGATGTTCCGGAGCATCGTGGCGCGTGCCATCGAGATGGTCCAGGCCTGCGCGGCATCGCTGGAGATCCTCGATGCGTACCGTCGTCCCGATCAGCCGGCCGCCGCGTGGGCCCCGCTCGCCGGTCGGGCAGCGTGGTCCACCGAGGCCCCGCGCGGGCTCCTGTTCCACCGCTATGACGTGGACGAGCAGGGACACGTCACCCAGGCGCGCATCGTGCCGCCGACCTCGCAGAACCAGGCGGCCATCGAGGACGACCTGCGGGCGTACCTGCCCCTGGTCCTGGCGCTGCCCGACCCGGTCGCGACCGCGAGGCTGGAGGCCCTCATCCGCTGCTACGACCCGTGCATCTCGTGCGCGACCCACTTCCTGGAGCTGGACGTGCAGCGCCTCCCGGTGGCGGCGACATGACACGGGTGGTCGTCTTCGCGTGCGGTGAGCCGATGCGCGGCGACGACGGGGCAGGCCCCGGATCCGTCGCGCGGCTGTCGGAGACAGCGCTGGCCGTCGCCGAGGTGCGAACGTGCCGGTCCCTGTCGGCGGAGGACCTGCTGAGCCTGCCGGACGATGTCCAGGTCGTGGTCGTGGACGCAGTGACCGGGCCGCCACCGGGGACCGTCGTCCGGGAGCCCCTGGCCGCCCTCGACGGGGTCGCGCTGCCATGGGCCCCGATATCCGGTCACCAGCTGCCACTCCCCGCCACCGTGGCGCTCGCGCGCATGCTGGGATGGGGTGGCAGCGGCACGTTCCTGGGGGTCGGCGCAGGCTCGTTCGGACTCGGCGAGGGGCTGTCCGATCCCGTGGCCGCGGCACTCCCCGCGCTGATCGCGGCGATCGAGGCCGAGGTGAGCGCGCTCGCAGCGGGCTGAGCCCGGACCAGGGCGCGGCGTCTCCGGATCTGGGGGTTGACATTGGAGTCGCTCCAAGGTGGAAGGTGATCCACCGAGGGCCCGGACGGTCGGGTCGATAGCGACGGAGGGTCAGATGCCCGCGAGTGTGACCAGCGAGGCGCGAGCCGGTGCCGACGCAGGGCTGCAGGTGATGATGCGCTACCTCGAGGCGGTCGAGAGGTGGGACCTGGAGGCCGCCGAGACGGTGACCACCGACGACCTCGAGATGTGGTGGCCGCAGTCGGGTGAGCGGTTCGTGGGGCGTGCGAACGCCGTCCGCGCGCTCGAGGCCATGTCCCAGAAGCCGGAGCCCGCGGGTGAGCCACGGCTCGTCGGCCATGGAGACACCTGGGTGTTGCTGATGCCCGTGCGCGAGGGCGGGGAGGTCGACCGGTACGTGGGGGTGTTCGAGCTGGCGGGTGGTCGTGTCCATCGGAGCACGGAGTACTTCGGTGCACCGTTCCCCGCCGACCCCGCGCGGGCCCCCTTCGCGGCTCGCGGCGACTCCCAGGCCGGCGCGGGCGAGGATCGGCCGACCGGCGGCTCGCCGACCACCGACGGGCGAGCGGTGGTGGCGCGCTACCTCGAGGCAGCGGACCGGGGCGACCCCGAGGCCATGGGGGCCCTGTTCGCGGACGACATGGAGATGTGGTGGCCGCAGTCAGGCGAGCGGTTCGTGGGCCGTGCGAACGTCATGGCCGCGAACCGGGCCCGGCAGGAGATGCCCCTGCCGGCCGGCGAGCCACGCATCGTGGGCTCGGGTGACGTCTGGGTGCTGATGCTGCCGATCCGGTACGCGGACGGCGGCCTGTTCCACTTCGTGGGGCTGTTCGAGCTGGCCGGCTCGACCATCCGGCGGGCGACCGGCCACTGGGCGAGCCCCTTCCCGGCCGACCCGGCGAGGGCCCCGTTCGCGGAGCCGACCTGACCGGGGATCCGGCGTCTGAGCCGGTCAGTGCTCGAGGGTGCTGGCCAGCTCCCGGCCCCAGGCCCGGGCACGGTCGAGCTCGCCATCGCGGAGCGGCCCGTATGTGCCCTCGACCACGAAGCCCTTGCCCTTGGCCACGACCTGGTAGCCGGCGTCGCGCAGCCTGGATTCGATGGTCCCGATCGCGCCACGCGGTGTCCAGCGCATGCGCGTATCGAACGCGGCCGCCTTGACACCGTGGGCGGTGGGCAGCCCGTCGAGCCAGGTGCGAAGCACCGGACGCGACGCGTCACCGGGTGGTCCCTTGCGGTCCATCTCGACCCGGTCGCGTGCGCCCTCGGATGGCAGTGACAGCATCATCACGGGTGCCCCGGCGACGAGCAGGTCGACGCCTGCCACCGCGGGGCCGACGGCCTCGTCCGTGGACAGAGCGCGCGCGTCCGGGCCGATGCCCTCGGCGATGGCTCGTGCCACGGCAGCGGTGTTGCCCCAATGCGACTCAAAGACCACGATCGCCTTCATGGCTCGTCCTCCACGTGCCTGCGTGCGGACCGTCCCGCCGTGGAGCGCGACCTGGCCACACGACGGCAGCGTCCCGCCGATGACCGCGGGCGCACAGTGCCGGACAGCCGGTCCGCGGCGGGCCGTGCGGCCCGTTCCCGACCGCAGCGGAGACCCGCTCAGCCGACCGTGCGCGGGCGTCGCCTGCCGGTGGGGATCCTGCGGCCCTGGACCGCCACGAAGGTGCGCTCGAGCGCCCGGAGGGTGCGGTCCCACGAGCGTTGCGCCACGCCCACGAACAGGCAGTCCACCACCGCGAGCTGGGCGATGCGGCTGGCCATCGCGCCCGACCGGAAGGTGGTCTCGCGAGAGGCCGTGGTGAGCACGAGGCGCGCGTGCGTGGTCAGTGGCGAGTCCCGGACGTTGGTGATGGCGATGGTCGTCGCGCCGCTCGCCTCGGCGACCCGCAGTGCCTCCACCGTGTCGGTGGTCGTGCCCGTGTGGGAGATCGCGATGGCCACATCGCCGGGGGCCAGGAGCGCGGCCGACGTGAGTGCGGCGTGCGGGTCCGGCGAGACCGAGGACAGGAGGCCGATGCGGTGGAGCTTCTGGTGGAGGTCCTGGGCCACGAAGCCACTGGCGCCCACACCGTAGATGTCGATGCGCCGAGCACCCGCCACCGCGTCGATGGCCGCCGTCAGGCTCTCCACGTCCAGCATCGCGGCCGTGTCCTCGATGGCACGCGCGTCGCTCCATGCGATCTTGGCGACGATCTGGGGCACGGTGTCGGTGGGGCTGATGTCGCCGGTCGGCGACGGTGGCTCGTGGCCGTTGCGCT
>JBEVIK010000076.1:0-6501 GCA_040510715.1 Candidatus Limnocylindrales bacterium | reverse complement strand
GCGCGATGTTCCTGCTCAAGGCGTACCGCCGGCTGCGGCGCGAGGGCCTCGACTGCCGGCTGCTGATGATCGGCGCGGGCCCCCAGGAACGAGACGTACGGCGCTACATCGCGACCCGCCGGCTGCAGGGGGTCGAGCTGCTCGGGCGCGTCAGCGACCACGACAAGATCCGGGCGCTCGCCACCGCCGACGTGTTCGTATCGCCCGCGACGGGCCAGGAATCGTTCGGCATCGTGCTGCTCGAGGCCATGGCGGCCGGCGTGCCCATCGTGTGCTCGGACATCCATGGCTACAAGGGCGTGGTGCGCCGGGGCGAACAGGCGCTGCTGGTGCCACCCAAGGACAGCGAGGCGCTCGCGGGGGCCATCGCGACGCTCATCCGGGACCCCGAGATGCGTGCGCGCATGGGCGCGAGCGGCAGGGAGCGCGTCGTCCAGTACGGCTGGCCCAACATCACGGCCAAGGTGGAGGAGTACTACGGCTTCGTCATCCGCCGGCTCGCGTCGCAGGGCGCTCTGCCGTCCGGGTTCGACGCACCGATCCCGCCGCCGCCACCCCACCGCGTGCACCCGGCGCGATGACCACCGCCTCGCCGCTGCCGGTCGATGCCCTCGAGGCGACCCTCGTCGGGCGGATGTGGCGTCCCGACGTCGCCGGGCCCGCGGTCGTCGCCCTGCGGGGCGACGAGCTGGTGGACATCACCGCCTCGAGCCCCACGGTCCGTGACCTGTGCGAGCGCCCGGATCCGGTCGCGGCTGCCGCCGCAGCCGGGGAGGCCGTGGCGACGCTCGACGCGGTCCTCGCCAACACGCCCAGGGCGTCGCGCGACCCGGCCCGGCCGTGGCTGCTGTCCCCCATCGACCTGCAGGCCATCAAGGCAGCTGGGGTCACGTTCCCCGTGTCGCTGCTGGAGCGGGTCATCGAGGAGCGCGCGGCGGGTTCCCCGGAGCGTGCCGACGCGATCCGCGCCGAGGTCCAGGGATTGCTGGGCGGTGATCTCGCGCGGCTGCGCCCAGGCTCGCCCGAGGCGATGGCGCTCAAGGCCACGCTCGTTCGCGAGGGCATCTGGTCCCAGTACCTCGAGGTGGGCATCGGACCGGACGCCGAGCTGTTCACCAAGGCGCAGCCCATGTCCAGCGTGGGTCACCTCGCGGAGGTGGGCATCGGCGCCGGATCCACATGGAACAACCCGGAGCCCGAGGTCGCGCTCGTGGTCTCGTCAGCAGGCTCGATCGTGGGCGCAACCCTGGGCAACGATGTCAACCTGCGAGACGTGGAGGGCCGCTCGGCGCTGCTCCTGGGACGGGCCAAGGACAACAACGCCTCGGCATCGCTGGGACCGTTCGTGCGCCTCTTCGATGGGCGCTTCGGGCTCGATGACATCCGGCGCGCGGAGGTGCGCCTGGTCATCGAAGGCGCTGACGGCTACCGGCTCGAGGGCACATCGGACATGAGCCGCATCAGCCGCGATCCGGCCGACCTCGTGGCATCGACCATCGGCCGCGATCACGGCTACCCCGACGGCATGGTGCTGTACTTGGGCACGATGTTCGCGCCGGTCGCGGACCGGGACGCTCCGGGCATGGGCTTCACGCACCACGAGGGGGACGTGGTGACCATCTCGTCGCCACGCCTGGGTGCGCTCGTGAACACGGTCGTGCCCGCATCGCGGGCCGAGCCCTGGGCGTTCGGCACGGGTGCGCTGATGCGCAACCTGGCGGCGCGCGGATTGCTATAGCGCACGCCGTGCCCGATCCCCGGACCGTGCCCCCGTCGATCCGTCGTGCGACACCCGGCGACGCGGCGGTCCTTCACGAGGTCGCGGCGGCGACCTTCCCGCTGGCGTCGCCACCGGACACCCGTCGCGAGGACAACGACGCCTTCATCGCGGCGAACCTGTCGGAGGCGCGCTTCCAGGAGTACCTGGCGGATCCCACCCGGATGCTGTTCCTCGCGACGCTGGACGGTGCGGTCGTGGGCTACAGCATGCTCGTGGCGGGTGAGCCCTACGACGCGGATGCCGCGCGCGCGGTCGCCACCCGCCCGACCGTCGAGCTGTCCAAGATCTACGTGCGCCCCGAGCACCACCGCAGCGGCGTGGCAGCCCGGCTCATGGAGACGTCCGTGCGAGCAGCCGCCGATACCGGCGCTCGAAGCGTGTGGCTTGGGGTGAACCAGCGCAACGAGCGCGCCAATCGGTTCTACGAGAAGCAGGGCTTCCGCGTCGTGGGCACCAAGCGGTTCCTGGTGGGCACGCGCCTGTTCGAGGACTTCGTCCGGGAGCGGCGGATCGTCGGGGACGGCTGAGGCCCAGCTGGGCGCGTCTCAGGCGGGCTCCTCGAGGAACACCGGGTCGGGCCGCCGATGCCAGTACCGCGCCGCGACCATGACCATGCCGATGGCCACGGCCGTGATGAGTCCCACGACCAGGGACGTGATATCCACGATCCCGCCGGGGACGGGCGGATCCTCGTTGACCGCGAACTGGAAGTCGTACGTCCACGTCGGCAAGAGGCCCTGGAACGCCGTCGCGAGGCCGTTGGGCAGCGGCAGCCCCGACAGGTTCGGGTACCAGATGAGCAGGAACAGGCCCGCGGCTGCGACCAGGCCCAGCGCGAACCGGCGGGCGTCGCGTGCGCGAAGCACGACCCATGCGGGTGCGAGGAGGACCAGGAACGAGACGGCTCCCAGCACGTCGGCCGAGAGCTGGAACGTGAACCGCTCGGCATCGCTGGTGAGCAGCACGGCGGCGCCCAGCGCGATGAGCGCGACGACGATGATGACCGGCACCAGCACCGACGGCGAGCCGAGGCGAGCCATGGCCGATGAGGGCGAGGATGGGGCCCGGTACGCCCGCCAGATCGCGAATGTCAGCGCGACACCGGCCACGACCAGGATCGCGAGGACCACTACCGAGCGTTGGCTCAGGGCAACGTCGCGGACCGACGCGCCGCACACCTGCCCGCTGGACTCGGTGGCACCGGTGTTCGCGACGGCGCACAGGACCGGTCGGAGCAGCCACATCAGCGATGGCCCGAGGATGCACAGGGCGGCACCCACCCGCGCCAGCAGCCACGCCAGCTTGGCGGGTCCATGCCACAGCTCGGCTGCGAGGTACGCGAGCGCCAGCACGAGGAACGGCACCGCCGTGTAGTAGTGGTACTGGAACGTCGCGCGGTCGATGCGCACCCAGGGCAGCCACATCGCAAGGAACAGCAGCACGATGGCGGTCAGCGCGAGGCTGCGGCGGCGCCACGCCGCGATCGTCCCGAACAGCAGCGCCGGCAGCCCCATCCAGAAGACGACCAGGTTGCCCGCGTCGTAGATCTCGCCGGTGGTGCTGCCCGCGAATGAGTCCTGGTAGTACCAGACCGGCTTGAGGTTGAGGGGCCATGCCCACCAGGGAGAGGACGCAGCATGGGGCACCCGCAGGTCGTCGTGGTATCGGTACATCTGGAGCGTGAGCGCCCACAGGTCCTGACCGCCGTTACCCGCGGGGAATCCTCGCCAGAACTGGTTGTCGAGGTCGACCCACGGCGTGTAGCTGATGACGTACACCACGACCGGGATCACCACGAGGCAGCCGAGGGCGAGCAGCCATGGGATCCCTACCAGCCGGCCGGGGGACAACCAGCCGGGTGATGGGTCGGAGAGCGGTGCGTCGTCGTCCTCCGCCGCCCGGGACCAGGGCCCGTGCCCGAAACGGCCGGCGAGGATCGAGCCAAGGCCCACCACCGAGGCGGCGAGGACCGCGATCCCACCGAGCAGCAGGAGCCGGGGGCCGGTCAGCAGGGCGTCCTCGCTCGGCGGCGCGACGGCCGTGGCCGCCGCCGCGATGCACAGGACCCCGCCCACGAGGAGCCACAGGACCGCGCTGACCACCTCGCCGCGCGTGAGCCGGATGGGTCGCCGGATCATGGCTGCCGCGAGCGCCAGGGTGAGCAGCACCATGATCAGCAGGAACGGCCAGTTGCGGTGCGGCTCCTCGACGTCCGCGGGACGGATGGCCAGCGCCCCCAGCGTCGCGGTCAGCACGAGCATGCCCAGGAGCGCGATGACCCGGCCCGAGGCCGACCGGAGCAGCATGAGCAGCAGGAAGCCACCGATGGCGTAGGCGGCCACCCACTTGGAGGCGAGGGCGAGCCCCAGGAGGACGCCCACGAGTGGCACGACCAGGGCGACCTGCCACCAGCGTCGCCAGGACCCCAGCCACACCGGCACGAACAGGGCCGCCGCGAGCACCAGGAAGCCGGTCACGTAGGCGTCGTTCATGGCGATGCGGGGGTTCGCGAACAGCATCCCCTCGGCGAGCGCGAAGGCGGCCGCGAACAGGCCCACGCTGCGGCGCCGGAACAGCAGGCGTGCGAGGAGGTAGATGCCGACCGCGGTGAGGGCGCCCATGAGCACACCGGGCACCCGGTACCCGAACGCGTTGCCACCCACGTCCACGCTCGCCACCCGTCCATCGTTCGCGAAGGCAAGCATCTGGGTCCGGTCGATGCTCGGCCGGTCGGGCTGGGTGTCGATCACGCTGACGACCGGATCGAACAGCAGCGGCACGTCCATGAACACGGAGCCTGGGTCACCGTGCAGATCGACCACGTAGATGGCGGGCTTCCCGCCCCGTTCGCCCTCGACGTGCAGCAGGTCGGCGATGTCGTTGGACTGCACGTCGGTGACCGCGCCCGGCATCTCGATCGTGCCGGACACATCGGGACCGTCGTCGCCGACCTCGACGCGCTCGACCGCGGTGCCCGCCGCGACATACAGCGACGGATCGCCGGGGCCGTTGGGCACCCAGCGCATGCCGCCGGCGCCGTCTTCGAGGTCGAGCCGCTCGATCTCGTCGAGCGTGGTCGCGGCGCGGAACGAGATGCCATCCGCGTCCGAGACCGCGACGACGGGCACCGCGCCGTCGCTCAGGGTCACCCCCGTGAGCGACCCGTCATCGATGCGCGCCTGGATCGCCGCCAGGATGTCATCGTTCACCCAGCCCGCGACGACCACCTCGCCCGTCCCCGCCTGGAGGCGCTCCTCGATGAACGCCGGGTCCATAGCGAGCTCGTCGGCGAGCGTCTCCGCGACCGACAGGGTGTCCCCGATCGCCGCCGGGTCCGCGAGCACGAGGTCCGTGCCGGGGACGCCTTCGAGGTCGACAGCGCCGGGGACGCCGGCGGTACCGAGCGGCTCGCCCGAGCCCGTGTCGAACGAGGCGAGCGAGCCGTCGGTGCCCAGCACCACGATCGCGGCATCGGTCACCGCGATGTGCGCCGGATCGAACGGACAGCACGCCGCGAGCTCCACGGGCTGGAGGTCTGCGGGGACCACGCCGCCGCCCGGTGGGTCGTCGAGGATCGTCGTGTCGAGCGTGCCCAGGACGCCCGCCGGACCGGCGAGATACAGGAGGTGCTCATCCGGGTCGAGCGCCAGTGCGGTCGCCGCGGCGGGAATGGTCGCGATCGATGCGCGGGTCTCGAGGTCAAAGACCCGGACGTCATCGCCCGTCGCGACGTACAGCCGGTCGCCCCGGCGCTCCGCGTCCCGGGCATCCTCGCTCCAGCGCCGCTCCAGCGCCGCGGAACGGACCGGGACCCCCAGCGCGGACTCCCCGGTGACCCGGTGGTCGCCCAGCAGCTCGATGCCGGCCGCCATCGCGTACTTGGCGAGATGGGGGTGCGTCCATTCGTAGATGTCGTGGGGGTCGTCGTAGCGCCAGTCCTGGAGGAACTCCATGGCCGTCCGCGCGTGGTAGACCTCGTCGAAGTACATGTCGTAGGGCTCGGCGATCCGGAACCCGCGCAGCGTCATCGCGGACAGGAACACCAGCACCACCATCAGGAGGTCCAGCCGGTCGAGACGACCGGGCCGCTCGCCCACGAGCGTCGAGGACCGGTCGGCGCGCAGCGGTCGGGCCGTGACCCGGTCGATGATCATGTCCAGCGCCGAGGGGCCGCGCACCGGCTCGTCCCAGGCGCGCGCGCCGCGCTGCTCCACCGGCCGGATCCCGCCGACGGGCGTCCCGTGTGCCGGCCCATCGCTGGTGCCGAGCGATGCCCCGTATCCGACGACGGTCCCCTCGACGTCGGCGGACAGCCGCGCGAGGGAGTCTTGCTCCCGCGCCGCGCCACGCCACAGCCGCCACGCCGCGAACAGGAACCCGGCCGTCACGAGCAGCACGGATGCCACCACGAACGCGGGCGTCCGGGTCGCCTCGGCCAGCGGCAGACCGATGACGTCGTCGGTCCCCCACAGGTCGTAGGTCAGCACCGCGTGCAGGTTGATGAGGCTGGCGACCGAGAGCACCGCCAGCACCGCCAGCCATGGTCGCGACGTGACCGCGAGCAGCGGGAGGAGCGCGAACACGGGCATCAGGTAGCGCTCGTGCACCCGCGTGGGGAGCACGAAGAAGGTCATCGCGAGGAAGATCGCCGCGACGATGATGGTCACGCGCGCGTCGCGCACCAGCACGTTCCCGAGGCCGTACAGGAACCCCCCGACCAG
>JBEVIK010000075.1:0-14176 GCA_040510715.1 Candidatus Limnocylindrales bacterium | reverse complement strand
CGACTCGTGGAACGTGCCGATGTTGGTCGCACCATCCCCGAAGAACGTCAGCGCGCCGTGCGGCTTGCCCTGGAGCTTGAACGACAGTGCTGCGCCGACCGCGATGGGCAGCCCGGCTCCCACGATCGCGTTGGCGCCGATGTTGCCCAGCGAGGTGTCGATGAAGTGCATCGAGCCGCCCACGCCCTTGGAGCCGCCTGCCGAGCGGCCCATGAGCTCCGCGAACCCGGTCTCGGGGGTCATGCCCAGCGCGAGGGCCTCGCCGTGGCCACGGTACGTGTTGGTCTGGACGTCACCCGGCTGCATCGCCGCGATGGAGCCGACCGAGACGGCTTCCTGTCCCTGGCACAGGTGCGTCGTGCCCTGGATGAGGCCGCCCATGAAGAGCTCCTGGACCTTCTCCTCGAACAGGCGGATGGTCCACATCTGGCGGTACCAGCCGACCCGCCGGTCGCCGTCCGCGGTTCCTGTCATCTCGTCTCTCACTCCTCGCCCGACCTCGAAGTCGGGTATGCCAGAGGCCCTGCGCTGGGTCTGCGCCGGCCGCTCCGGGATGCTCCTCGGTATCGTCGGTACCGTTTCCAGCCCTCGCGGTGCATGGTGCATCGCGCCCGCCCGATGCGTCAACCGACGCCCCTGTCGGGACCCTCAGCGCGAGGGCCGGCTCACTGCTCGATCGCGACGAGGTCCCACTCGACCACGTCCTCGTAACCGGGCTCGTGGTACTGCCAGCACCGGCCCGTGATCCGGGTGGCGGAGTCGGTGATGCGCCACTGTCGATCGTTGCAGCTCGGGAATGGATCGCTCAGCTCGTCTGCGGACGGTGGGCGATCCTCGGGTGGTGGGATCTCGAGGAACGAGCCCGGGCCTCGGTCGGCCTCCCAGCCGACACACGGCTGGTCAGGCACGAGGAAGGACCCCGAACCCCAGAAGCGGACGTGGCCGTCGTCGGTGGGGTCCAGGTACAGCATCTGGTCGGTCGGCGTGACGACGTCTCCGGGCGCCAGGCTGCCCCTTGTCGATGCCGAGCACGGGGGAGTCGTCGGTGCGGACACGTCCCATGACCAGTCGATGGTCCCTGTCGGGACATAGACCTGGCAATCACGTTCGCAGTAGCCGGTCAGGGTCGGCGGCTGGAGCCACGATCCGGTGTGGCGGCCGACGGATGTCCCGCGGTAGGAGCCCTGGTCCCAGGTGATGGTCTGGCTCACGGTGCCGTCCCAGCCCCAGGGTGCCGTGTACCCGGGGCTCTCCACCGCGCTTGGGTCCAGGCGCGGCACCGCCCCGGTCGCGGCGAGGATGAGCGCCTCCACAGCCTGCCGCAGCATGGTGGCATCGCCCGAGGCGATCCAGACGACATCCCCGTCGATGACCACGCCGAAGGGGTAGCTGTCCGACTCGAGCGGGCCCTGGCTCACGAACATCACCGGCCGGCCGGCGACCTCCTGCTCGGTCCGGATGAGGGGCTCGAGGCCCACGAGGTACACCCCGAGGATCGCGTCCCGGATCGCCTGGGCGTCACCGCCGGGCAGCTGGAAGCCTGCGATCTGGAGATCCGTGTCCTCGCCGGCCCACGCCCAGGCCACCCGCACGTCGCTGCGTGCCGCACCCTGCGCCGCGAGCGCGGCGTCCAGCGCGTCGAACTCCGGATGCGTCTCCCCCGGGAAGGCGGCCTCGATCCATGCGCCCAGGTCACCGTCGGGGAGCACCCGCGTGGGATGATCGCCGATGGTGGCCGGCAGGCGGCTCTCCATGCTGCCGGCCTCGGTCGGCGCCGGTGACTCGGGGGCCTGCGCCCGGGCCGGCGCCGAGGGCAGCACGTGACCCGTGAGCGTGGCTGTGAGGGCGAGCATCGCGATCGTTCGCCCCCGGTGCGTCCGCATCGCGAGAGGGTAGCGGATGCCCGGCCGGACCAGGTCACTGTGTTACGGTTCCCGCAATCGTTCCCGGGAACGCGAGGGTACGGGGGCGGCACGGGAGGGGATCCGCGGATGGGAGCTCCCAACGACCCGCGTGCGGGGGGGCGCGAGGGCCACGACGGACACGGACCCGCATCGACGAGCGCGCGCGCCTTGGACGGGTCGCACGCCGCGGGCACTGCCGCGCGGCGTCGGGCGAGCATGCGCGAGGTCGCCGACATGGCGGACGTCGCCATCTCGTCCGTGTCGCGGGTCCTCTCGGGTCACCCGGACGTCAGCACCGCGATGCGGGAGCGGGTGCTCACCGCGGTGCGGCGACTGGAGTACGAGCCGGACTTCCTCGCCCAGAGCCTGCGACGTGGCCAGACATTGTCGGTGGGCTTCGTGCTCGCGGACATCTCGAATCCGCTGATGGCCGAGATCGTGCTGGGTGCCGAGGCCGTGCTCCGGAGCGCCGGCTACTCGCTGCTGCTCATGAACTCCGAGAACGACGCGGCCCTCGACGCGCAGCACATCCGGTTCTTCCAGAGCCGGCGTGTCGACGGCATGATCCTGTCGCTCGCCAGCGAGACCGACCCGGCGACACTGGACACGGTCAGCCAGGTCGAGGGACCCGTGGTGCTGGTCGATCGCCAGCTGCCCGACCACCTGGGAGCCAGCGCGGTCATCAACGACCATCGACCCGGCATGGAAGCCGCCGTCGAGCACCTCGTGGACCTGGGCCATCGGCGGATCGCGCTCATCACCGGGTCACCCTCGCAGCTGCCCGGCCGCGAGCGGATGGAGGCGATGCGGGCCGTCCTGCGCCGCCGCAGCGAGTCGGTGGACGCGGTCTACCTGCCGGGATCCTTCTCCACCGAGTACGGCGAGGCAGCGGCGCGCCAGGCGCTGGCATCCGACCGGCGCCCCACGGCCATCATCGCGGGTGGCAACCAACTGCTCATCGGGGTCCTGCGCACGCTCCAGGACCGGGGCCTCCGGGTCGGCACGGACGTGTCGCTGGTGACGTGCGATGACGTGCCGCTCTCGGAGCTCCACGAGCCTCCCATCGCGACCATCGAGCGCGACACCGTGGCCCTTGGCCGGGTCGCGGCGGAGCTGCTCCTGGGCCGGCTCATCGGCGGCGACGAGCCCCGGACCGAGGTCATGCCCACGCGGTTCGTGCCCCGCCCGTCCTGCGCGCCACCGGTTTCCTGAGGACCCCGGCCCCTCGGGCGGCTGCGCCCGGTCCGGTGCTTCGACGCGAGCGGCCGCAAACCATTCCAGTAACGTTGACACGCGCCGGTCCGGCTGGATACCCTCACGCAACCGGTCCGCACCCGCAGCGACACCATGAGGGACGTCGAGCGGCGACCGGGCGAGGAGGATCCGAGAGCATGCGCATCGCATCGCGCGGAGCGGGGGTGGCCCTCGCGACCATGGGTCTCGTGGTGGCGGCGGCGGTCCCGACCCTGGGCCAGAGCCAGGCGCCCGGTGATTGGCCCGCCAGCGGCACCCTCAAGGACGGCAGCACCTTCACGCTCAAGCCCGGCGTCGCCGAGAAGGTGGCCGCGGGCGAGCCGTTCAACTACCTGTTCTCCTACCAGTCGTCGAGCATCCCGCTGTTCTCGGCCCAGTACCAGGCGGGCTACGACGCGGGTCTCGAGGCGGCCCAGGCCATCACCCCCGTCAACGGCCAGATCGTCGCGCCGGCGGCGGCGACCGGTGACGTGAATGAGCAGATCGCCCAGATCCAGGCGCAGATCGATGCCGGGCAGGTGGACTGCCTGTCCATCCAGCCCGCGACCTCCGACGGGTTCACGGCGATCACCAACTCCGCGATGGCCGCGGGGATCCCGGTGTTCACCGTGGGCGTGACGTCCAACGGCAACGAGCTGACGAACTTCACGCAGGTGCCCCTCAAGGAGGGTGCGCAGGCTGCCCAGATCGTGCTCGACTGGGAGGAGGCCACCGGCAACGACCTGAAGGTGTTCGCGGTCTCGGGCGGCGACCCCACCCAGTTCTGGGCGCAGGGCCGGATGCAGGGCTTCGTCGATGGCATCAAGGCCGGCGACCCCGAGGCGACCTTCATCAACGATGCCGCCACGGGCCTCTCCACGAGCTATGACCCGGCGGCGACCTACTCCGCGTACCAGGCGCTCATCCAGGGCAACCCGGAGCTCCAGTTCATCGAGAACGTGGACATCGGCGCCGAGCACGCGAACAAGGCCATCGCGGATGCGGGCAAGGACGGCCAGATCTTCACGATCGGCTGGAACGTGAGCCTCGGCCAGCTCGACGGCATCGACGCGGGCACGCAGGTGGCCGCGCTCGACCAGCGCTGGGCGGAGCAGGCAGGGTTCGGCGCGCAGGCGTGCGCCGACTTCCTCAAGAACGGCATCATCCGCCCGAACACGCAGGAGCTCCTCCCGGTGACCAAGGAGAACTCCGCGGAAGCGCGCGAGGACCTCAACTCGATCCTCAACCAGTAGGCGCATCCCATGAGCCGGAGATGTCCGCATCGCCGCGGCATCTCCGGCTCGTGCATGTCGCGAACACGGGGATAGCCGACCCGGGATGACCCAGGAACCGATGACCGCGAACGCCACCCAGCAGCGGGCACCCTCCGGCGGTGCCGTGGCGGGCCGTGCCCGTGACCTCGTGCTGCGACTGGGCGGGCTCGCCATCGCCATCCTGATCGTGGTCGCGATCTTCACCCTCGTCAGCAAGCCCAACACGTTCCTGACGGTGACCAACAGCCTCGGGATGCTCCGTTACATGAGCACCGTGGCCATCGTGGCGCTGGGGCTGACGCTGGTGATCGTGGTCGGCGAGATCGACCTCTCGTTCGGCTACATGTACGGGCTGGCGTCGACCATCATCGCCGTCGCCTGGATCGTCTGGGGCTGGCCGGTCTACTTCGCTATCCCGCTCGCGTTCCTCGCGGCGATCGCGGTGGGCTGCTTCAACGGCTTCCTGGTGACGGTGGCCAAGATCCCGTCATTCATCGTCACGCTCGGGTCGGGCCAGCTCATCTTCGGTCTCACGCTGTGGCTCTCCAACACCGCGACATTCAACCCGGCGTATCCGCCGCCGGGCAAGACCATCGCCCCGGACGAGCTCGCATTCTTCGTCGGCCTCGCCAAGCAGAGCCTGCCCGGCAACTTCCCGATGCAGGGCATCTGGATGATCGGCGCGGCCGTCGTCATCGGGCTGCTCCTCAGCCGGTCGCTGTTCGGGTTCCGGCTCAAGGCCATCGGTGGCAATCCCGCGGCAGCGGAGCTCGCCCGGCTGCCCGTGCGCAAGTACAAGATCGCGGCCTTCATCATCTGCGCCCTGATGGCGTCGCTGGCCGCGACGCTGGACTTCAGCTTCATCGGCTCCACGCAGCCCAATGCGGGGATCTCGCTGCTGTTCCCGGTGTTCGCGGCGGTGATCATCGGCGGCGCCAGCCTCTCCGGTGGACGCGGGACGGCCATCGGCACGCTCATGGGCGCCCTGCTGCTGTCCATCATCTCCAACGGCCTGGCGCTCAATGCGGCCGGCGGCTACCTGTCCAACCTCGTGCTCGGTGGCGTCACCATCGCGGCGGTCCTGCTCGACCAGTTCACGCAGCGGCGGCGCCGCGCGACATGAGCGAGCCGCGATCCGAGCCCCTCGCGACCTCGGGCGTCCGCATCCGCGGCCTGCGCAAGCACTACGGCGACACCATCGCCCTCGACGGCCTCGACCTCGATGCCCTCCCCGGGCAGATCCTGGGCATCGCGGGGCCCAACGGTGCCGGCAAGAGCACGATGGTCAAGGTGCTCGCGGCCGAGACCTCGCCCGACGCCGGGGAGATCCTCGTTGATGGCGAGCCCTGGTCCGTGGATATCGGGGCCCACCGCGTCGCGGTCGTCCACCAGGAGCCCCAGCTCTGGCCGAACCTGACGGTCGGCGACAACGTGATGGTCGGTCGCGAGGGATCCCGCTGGATGCGCCCGCGCCTCAACGACGCCGAGCGCGCGGTGATGCGCGACCTGGCCATCGACGATCTCCGGAACCGGCCGATGGAGGACGTCCCGCTGGCGGTCCACCAGCGCACCGAGATCGCGCGCGCGCTCGTCCAGGACGCGCGGGTGTTCCTGTTCGACGAGCCGAACTCGGCGCTCACGGAGGAGGAGTCGAACGACCTGTTCCGGCGGATGCATGCGCTCGCGGATGCGGGCAAGGTGGTCATCCTCGTGAGCCACCGCCTCGCGGAGCTGGTGCGGCATGCCGACCGGGTGGTCATCATCCTCGACGGCAAGGCGGCCCGGACGCTCGAGGGTGCCGATCTGACGCAGGAAGCCATCGCGCAGGAGCTGGTGGTGGTCGTCGAAGGTGCCGCGGAGCGGGTGCACGCGCTCCGCACGCTCGACGCCGACGCGTCGCCGGTGGTCAGGCTCGAGGGCTGGACCCATGCCGGCGGCGAGTTCGCGGATGTGGACCTGTCGGTCCCGGCGGGGCGGGTCGTGGCGTTCGTGGGCGTCGAGGGCTCAGGGGCGCGCGAGCTGGTGCGCTCCATCGCGGGCTTCGAGCCCGGTCACGGGCGGCTCGAGGTCCAGGGCCGCGACACCCCGGGTGGCGTCGCTGCCGCGTCCGGCTTCGTGTCCGCCGATCGGGCCGCGAGCCTGTTCCCCAACCTGACCGTGGGCGAGAACATCGTGGCCCGGTTGGGTGACCAGATCGCGAGCGCCATCGGCGCGCTCCGGCGACGACGGATGCGGGCCATCGCACACGACGTCCGCGACACCTTCCGGATCCGTGCCCGCTCCCTCAACGCGCCGATCCGGTCACTGTCGGGTGGCAACCAGCAGAAGGTCGCCATCGCCGCGGCCATCGTGACCCGGCCCGCGGCGCTGGTGCTGGAGGAGCCCACGCGCGGCGTGGACATCGGCAGCAAGGAAGAGATCTACCGCCTGCTGCGCGACTACGCCGACGACGGGCACGCGGTGATCCTGTACTGCACCGAGGTGCCCGAGGTGTTCGATGTCGCGGATACCGTCCACGTCGTCTCGGACGGTCGCGTCTCGGAGCCACTCGAGGTCCACACCTTCCGGGACGTCAAGGCGCTGGCGGCACAGATCACCCGCCACGAGCGCCATGGTGCGATCCTGCCGGCGGCCTGACGGCACCCGGCGCACTCGCCGTCCCTCGCCCCTCCGGCGTCAGGCCCCCGCGTAGGTCGTACCGCTCCCGTGACCGGCGGGGCTGGCGGACGGGCGCCCATCCGCGACCCGTCGCATGGCCTCCGCCGCGTCCACCGGCACGTGCTCGAGCCGGATGGGTCGCCACGCCCGCGACACGAACCCGACGGGCTGCGTCTCCGGCTGGCCGGAAGACCGGTCGAGATCCGGGAACGCACGGAACAGGCCCGTGATGGCTTCGCCCGCCTCGAGCCGGGCGATGTGGGCGCCCGCGCAGTGGCGAGGCCCGACGCTGAAGGCGAGGTGGCCGTACAGGCGTGGGCGCGAGGGATCCAGCTCGGCGGGTCGCTCCCAGCGGTGCGGATCCCGGTTCGCGGCCGCGTTGATGGCGATGACGCGCTCGCCCACCGGGATGCGCACGTCGGCGAGTACCACGTCCTGGGTCGTGGTGCGCGCCCGGAGATGGACCACCGTGGAGTGCCGCAGCACCTCCTCCTGGAACGTGGCGAGTGCAGCCTGGTCGCCGAGCGTCGCGGCCCTTGCCTGCTCGGGCATCCGGAGGAGGTGATGGATGGCGGTGCAGATGAGGAACGCGGTCGTCTCGGAGCCGCCCTCGTACATGAACTTCGCGTTGTCGATGACGTCGCGCTCGGACCAGTCGGGGAAGATGCCGCGGCCCACGTGCCAGATGAGGCTGATGGCGTCGTCACGGGGGTGGTCACGCCTGTCACGGACCGTGTCCACGAGGAGCGGCTCCAGCTGCCGCGTGGCCTCGATGGCGGCCGCGCGCGTCGCCGGGTCCTCGCCGTAGGAGTGACGCCACGCGAGCACCGCCTCCATCCAGCTGCGCGCCTGGTGGAGCGTGGCCGCGTCCGCGTCGGGCAGGCCGAGCACCCGCGAGATGACGGCGATGGGCAGCAACCGAGCGAATGCCTCGTAGAGCTCGAAGCTCGACGTGTCCGCGACACGCGCGACCCGGTCCGCGACGAGCGGTCGCACGGCCTCCGTCGCGAGGTGCGCGATGGGAGCCGGCCGCCATGCGTGCGACACCGCCCGGTGGAGCTGCTCGTGCTCGCCCTCGACGAGGGACCGGATGTCGCGCCGTCCCACGATGCGGTGCGCGTCGGGGAGCGACCCGGTCGGCTCCGCGAACAGGTCCTCCCGGCGCATCACGAAGGTGCAGTCGTCGTGGCCCACCACCAGCCACGCCTGCATCCCCTCGTCCCAGGTCACGGGACCCGCCTCCCGGATCAGCTCGTAGGCGGGATACGGGTCGATGTCGCGGAGCTCCCGCAGCGAGACCGGTGCGCGTGGCCGGTCACGGACAGCGACGGTCACGTCGCGTCGCCGCTCGCCCCGGCCGTGGCGCCATCCGGGGCGAGACGTGCCACCGCGTACGGCCCGAGGCCCACGGTCACGCTCCCGGCGTGGACCTGCAGGGGTGCCCCCCGATCAGCCAGGAAGCGTGCCGGGTGCTCGAGCGCCCACGTCGCGCTCGCCTCGTCGAGGATCCGCAGCAGGACGCTCGCGCCGCGGAGCCCGGTGACCCGGACGCGCTGCGGCTCCGGGGTCACGTTCGCGACCAGCACCCCATCGCCGCCATCGAGCGAGACCGCCAGCGCGACCGCCCGCAGCGGGTCGTTGGTGCGGACCTCGCGAAACGTCCCTGTGCGCCACGCCGCGACGTCCGCGAGCACGTGATATATCGGGAACACCTGGCCGGGCAGCGAGGGGAAGCGTCCCGGCATCGGTGAGCCCGCATCGAGCTCCAGGACGCCTCGCCAGCCCGTGGTCTCGTAATAGGTGACCGATGCCGCGCCCGCGCCGGCCAGCGCGGCGATGCTGCCCACCGTCCAGGCTGCGCCCAGCAGGGACGCCTGTCGCGGGTCCACGGCGGGTGGCAGGTCGCCAGGTGCGGCGGGACCGGCCGGGTACGGGCCGAAACGGGTCGCCAGCGTGACCGGGCTCACATGGATGGAACGCGGGGCCGCGATGGCGGCCGCGAAACGGACGACCTCCGACTGACCGGCGATGTTCTCCACGATCGAGGCGTCATCAGCGGCATGGACCGTGGGCGAGATCGAGAAGCACAGCCCCGCGAGCACCGGATCGGTGGGTCGGTCGCGGTTGATGTCCGCGAAGCTCTGGTTGGTGCCCCCGGCGAACACGACATCGCCGATCACGGGCGCCAGCGCGTCGCGGACCAGCCGCACGGTGGCGGCCGGGGTCGTGGTCACGAAGGCCGAGAAACCGTCCGCGAGCGGGTACACCAGCACGCGGACGATGGGCACGTCCGAGCCCTCGAGCCTGTTCGCGAGGCGCGTCAGCTCGTCGCTCGCCGACTCGTTGGCGGACACGGCCAGCTCCAGTGCCGCGCCCAGCGCCTGCGCATCGGATGTCGCCCGAGCCAGCGCGTCCTCCCAGCCACCGGGTCGCAGCGGCAGGTCGACACGCAGGTGCTGCGGGGCGAGCGCCCGAAGCAGCTCGACCTGGCGTGCGGAGGTCGGGACGTCATGGGTGGGCATGCCAAGGCCGAACGACGGGAGCGGCCGGGAGGTCAGGGCGCCGAGATCGATGACCGGGTCGCCGGTGACCAGAGGCGGCGCGTCCCCGGTGGCCCGGATGGTGAGCACCTGGCGGATGCGCCGTCCATCGGTCGCGTCGAACGGGAAGCCGAGCGCGAGGGGCGTGCCATACGACTTGAGGTTGGCGTCGGTCCAGTTGCGATGGTCCTGGAGCTCGAGCAGGTCGCCCTCGAGGGCGATGACCGCCTCGAGCCCGTCCACGACCTCGATGGCCAGCTCGGCGTACGGCGCGAACATGCCCGACAGGGTGCCGTCCACGATGCGCTGGGGATCGATGTCCGCCGAGAGCACGCCCCGCAGCTCACCGGCCTCGGTGGCTGCCCGGTACGGCCGGCCGATGGACCCGTCGAGCGCGTGGTGGACGTTGAAGCCGATCTTGCTGTAGCGGAACGCGCCGTGGCACGCGCCATCCATCTCGTATCGGATGACCCCGTCCGGGGTGCCCTCGATGACGCCGACCCAGCGGAAGTCGATGTCCTCGTGGTGATGGCGCGCCGCGAACGAGACACGGAACCGGTCCTCGTCGTGGGCCACGACCCACTCCGAGATCCGCGCCGGGATGGTGTTCCAGGGAGCGTCACGGACCGCGACGTAGACCCGCTGCACGAGCTCCGCGCCGCCGATGCGGACGTGGCGCAGGTCGGGGCCGTCGAGCAGGAGGCTGACCGGGCCCGCGCGGAGCGTCCGTGGTCGCTCGGGCGGCGTGGCCCGGCCGTGCCACAGGGCGTACCGGTCGATCGAGCCCGTGCCCGTCGCCTGGGTCACCACATGACCAGGCCGCCGGTCAGGTTGACGGCCTGCCCGGTCATGTAGGCCGCGTCATCGGAGAGCAGGAACCAGGTCAGCGCAGCGGTCTCCTCGGGCGTGCCCACGCGACCCAGCGGCACCGTCTTGAGGCGACCCACCGCGAGCTCCTCGGCGGTCATGCCCCGCAGCGGCGCGACCTGC
This sequence comes from Candidatus Limnocylindrales bacterium, assembly GCA_040510715.1. GTDB lineage: Bacteria > Chloroflexota > Limnocylindria > Limnocylindrales > CSP1-4 > JAFMJV01. Next base: position 3,577 of record JBEVIK010000075.1, on the reverse strand, counting down.
TCCAGCACCTTGTCCTGCATCGGGGTGTCGATGATGCCCGGGCAGATGGCGTTGACCCGCACGTTCCGGGGCGCCAACGCGTAGGCGAAGGAACGGGTGATGCCCAGCACCGCGGCCTTGGACGACGAGTAGGGCGTGACCTCCACGGTGCCGCTGGCCTTCGCGGAGCTCGAGGACAGGTTGACGATGGCGCCGCCCGACGGCATCCGCTGGCCGAGCGCCTGGCACAGGAAGAACGTGCCTTCGACGTTGACCGCGTACAGCCGCCGCCAGTCCTCCAGGGCGACCTCCCAGATCGAGCGCACGAACAGGATGCCGGCGGCATTCACGAGATAGCGCGGCTCGCCCGCGGCCGCCGCGATGGCCTCCCGGCCCGCCGGGTCGGCGACGTCCGCGATGAGCGTCTCGGCTCCCTCGGCCGCGACGGCCTTCAGCCCCTCCCCGTCCAGGTCGATGGCGAGCACGCTCGCCCCTTCCTGCAGCAAGCGGCGTGCGATGGCGAGGCCGATGCCTCGCGCCGCGCCCGTGACCACCGCCCGTGAACCGGCTGCCCCGCCCATCCCGTGCCTCCCCCATCACCGCCGCCACGACGACCAGCCGGTCGGGACCTGGCCGCCGGTATCCTCACCGGGAACGGTTCCATCCTAGCCGCTCGCGGCACGGCCGGCCGCCGTGGACAGCCGCTCCTCGGTCGCGGGCACGACACGCTCGCGCAGCAGTCCCAGCGCCGCGAGGCGGTCGATGAGCGGGCGCACGCCGAGCGATCGCAGGATGCCTACCGCCTCATCGAGCAGGGCCTGTCGGTCGGCAAGGGTGTCGCCACCGAGCGCGACCAGCTCGAGCTGCGTGAACGCCACCTCGGCGGTCAGGCCCATGGCCCGGAAGGTCCCGATGGCTGCGGGGTAGGCATGCGTCATGTCCGTGTCCCCGCCGTCCAGCAGGTCGAGCGCAGACTGGATGAGCGCGAGCCGGGTCGTGAGCCAGCGGCCTCCGGGCCGGCTGCCGAACGGCATCACCTCGAGGATGCGGCGGACCGCCGCGCGATCCCGCAGCAGGATCGCCGCACGTGCCGCTACCAGCAGGGCGGACTGGCCCTCGAGCTCGGGATACTGCCGGTACGCCTCGATGGCGGACTCAGCGACATGCTCCAGGTCCCCGGACGCGAAGTGCACGTAGGCCGTGACGGCCGGCAGCACGCCCTGCGTCTGGGTCGTGCCGTCATCGCCGCGCCCCAGCGCGATCGGGCCGTCGAGCGTGCCCGTCATGTCCATGCCTCGATACGCATCGACGACCCACGACCAGGCGTGGAGCGCGAATCGGCTGACCGCGGACAGGTGCTCACCATCGAGCTCCTCCCGCAACGTCAGGATGCGATCCCAATCGCCGGTGAGGAGCGCGGCCAGCGCGGCGTTGCTGGACAGCCCGGCAGCCCAGTCGCCGTGGCCGATGCGCCGGGCGAGCTCGACTCCCCCGCTGGCAAGGTCGAGCGCACGCCGGGGATCTTCCTCGCAGTACCAGTTCGAGGCGTTCATGCGCGCCCGGAGCATGGTGGCCGTCGAGTCGGTCTGCTCCGCGAGCTCAAGGCCACCCATGGCGAGCGCGCCGCCCTCCCGAAGACGGCCCAGGCCAGACAGCGCCCAGGCCTTGGTGGTCAGGAGCTCGGCGATGGTGACGAGGGCGCCGAGGCGCTCGGCGATGACCAGGCCAGGCTCGAGCTGGCGCAGGCCTTCGACGTAGTCGCTCGTGAACAGGAAGGTGCGGGCGTACTCGTTGTATGCCGCAGCGGCGGTCACCGTTGCCGGTCCCGCCGCGAGCCGCTCGACGACGGGTGCGATGAGCCGCCGGGCCTCGCGTGGGTCGAAGGCCATGATGTGGGACCGGACGAGCCGGATGAGCGCCTCGTCCGTGGTGGCCACATCGCCCTGGGCCTCGTACCACGCGATCGCCCCGCGCAGGTAGCGCATGCCCTCGAGGAAGCCGCGCGACGCCTCGGCCGGCTCGGACATCCGCAGCAGGATCACGGCACGCTCCGCAGGATCGTTGGTCACGGCCAGCGCCTGCTCGAACCAGTCGACGGCTGCTGCGTTGGCGTGGAGGGTCATCGCCCGCTCCGCGGCCGCGCGCAGCGCCGCACGTGCCCGGTCCGCGAGGACCGCCCCCTGGTCGCCCTCCGGGGTCGCTCGCCACGCATCGAGGTAGTGGCTCGCCAGGACCCCCGACAGCTCTTCTTCGTCGAGCCCCTCGAAGTAGCGGGCTGCCGCGAGGTGCCGAGTGGCGCGGTCGTGCCGGGAGAGGCGGCCATACGCGATGTCCCGGACCAGGCCGTGGACGAAGCCGTACTGGTCCCGCTCGGGCGACCGGGGGTCGGTGTCCCGGACCACCAGCTCCTTGCGCGCCAGGGCGAACAACGCGGCCTCCACCGCTGCCTCGTCGGCGCCGTGGACGGCGGCGAGGGCACGCGTCGCGAACGTCCGCCCCAACACGGAGGCGTCCTGCAGCAGGGAGCGCTCGTCGGTATCGAGTGCGTCGAGGCGTGCCGCGATGAGCGCCTGGAGCGAGGGCGGGACGGCGAAGGGCACGTCCGGGTCCACGAGGCGGAATCGCTCGCCCTCGCGGACGAGGCGTCCTTCATCGAGCAGCATCCTGATGGTCTCGACCGCGAACAGCGGCACGCCCTCCGAGCGCTCCGCGATGCTCTCGATGGCGTCGGGCGGCAGCCCCGGCACGGTCCCCCGCACCAGGTCCGCCATGCCCGTCCCGGCCACCGCCTCGAGGTGGAGGGTGATGGTGGACCTGCCACCCATGCCCCATCCGGGACGTCGCTCGATGAGCTCGGGACGGCCGAGCCCCACCACGAGGATGGGGTGGGACCGGCTCCACTCCAGCACGGACTCGAGGAAGTCGAGGAGGCCCTGGTCGGCCCAGTGCAGGTCCTCGAACACGAGCACGGCGGTGCCGTGGTCGGCGATCCGCTCGAAGAAGCGGCGCCATGCCGCGAACAGCTCGTCGCGCTCGCCCGATGCCGCGCCGGAGATGCCCAGGAGCACCGACAGGTTGAGCTCCACCCAGTCGGCTTCGACGGGGTCGGGGACGAAGCGGCGCACGACATCCGCCAGCTTCCGGCGCGCCGACACCTCGGGTTCCGCGTCCACGATCCCGGCACGCCGGCGGACCATCTCACCGAGGGCCCAGTAGGCGATGCCATCGCCATACGGGATGGAGCGCCCGACGTGCCAGAAGATGTCCTCGGTCACGCCGTCGGCGTACTTGGAGAACTCCCACACGAGACGGCTCTTGCCCAGCCCAGGGGCCCCCAGCACCGTGACGAGACGCGCCCGCCCGTCGCGACCCGTCGCGTGGAGCTGGTCCTTGAGGATGCGCAGCTCCTCGGCACGACCGATGAAGGGCGGCTCCACGCCCTGCGCGCGACCCTGACCACCGCGCTCCGCGACCACCCGCGTGGCGCGCCACGTGACGAGCGGCTGCGTGCGACCACGCAGCATCCGCTCGCCGGCCGCCTCGAAGGCGATGGCGAGGTCCGCTGCCTGCTTGGTCAGCTCATCCACGAGGACCGTGC
>JBEVIK010000074.1:0-3729 GCA_040510715.1 Candidatus Limnocylindrales bacterium | reverse complement strand
GAGGCGGCGGCCGTCCTGCGGCGTGCCAAGGTGCCGGTGATCGTGGTCGCGAACAAGGCCGACAACGAGAAGCGAGAGCTCGAGGCCGCCGAGGCGTGGGGCATGGGCTGGGAGGAGACCTACGCCGTGAGCGCCCAGCACGGGCGGGGCACCGGCGACCTGCTCGATGCCATCGTGTGGGCGCTGCCGCCCGAGTCGGAGGCCGAGCTGGAGCGCAAGCGGCGCGAGGAGGAGGTCGAGGAGCTCGCCCGCCTCGAAGCCGAGGGCATGGTCGAGCCCATCGTGGTCGGCGAGTCGGACGGGGCGGAGGAAGGTGACGCAGACGACCTCGACGAGGAAGAGGTCGTGGAACACGGCACGATGGCCCGGGTGGCCATCGTGGGCCGGCCGAACGTGGGCAAGAGCTCGCTGCTCAACTCGCTGCTGGGCGAGGAGCGGGCGATCGTGAGCGATATCGCGGGCACCACGCGTGACGCCATCGACACCCGCCTCGAGTGGCATGGCCAACCGGTGACCCTCGTGGACACCGCAGGCATCCGTCGCCGCGGCCGGGTGGCGGCCGGGCCTGCCGCCGAGCGGTTCTCGGCGATCCGGGCGCTGCGCGCCATCGGTCGCGCGGACGTGGCGATCCTGGTGCTCGACTCCGTGGACGGATTGACCTCCCAGGACGCGCACGTCGCGGGCTATGTCGTGGACGAGGGCGTGGGGCTCGTGGTCGCGCTCAACAAGTGGGATCTCGTGGAGAAGGACGACCGGACCTTCGACGAGTACGCCGACAAGCTGCGTGCCCAGGCACCGTTCCTGGGCTTCGCGCCCATCGTGTCCGTGAGCGCGAAGTCAGGGCAGCGCGTGGGCCGGGCGCTCGATGCCGCGGTGGAGATCGCGCGGGGCCGGCGCAGGCGTATCGGGACCGGTGCCCTCAACCGGGTGCTCAACGAGGCGACCTATCGCCAGCCGCCACCACCCGTGCGCAACCGGAGACCCAAGTTCTACTACGCGACCCAGGCCACCATCGAGCCGCCCACGTTCGTGCTGTTCGCGAGCGGCGCCGAGCACGTCCACTTCAGCTACCGGCGGTACCTCGAGAACCGGCTACGGGACGCGTTCGGCTTCGGTGGGACGCCCATCCGCATCGTCGTCCGCGAGCGGTCTCGGGTGGAGCTCGAGCCCCGACGCCGCAGGACCGCCTCCGGGCACGGGGCCAAGCCGGGTGGCAAGCGCGTGGTCAAGGCGCGCGGGAGGGTGAAGCGCTGACCCACGGCGCGGCGCACCCGGCGCGGGCCGTCGTGGGCACCGGGGCCTGGGGCACCACGCTCGCGATCCTGCTGGCACGGTCCGGTCCGGTCACGCTGCTTGCGAGGAGTGCGCAGGTCGCGAGTGCCATCGCGGCGACCCGGGAGAACCTGGCCCACCTGCCCGGTGTGTCGTTGCCGGAGGCGGTCATCGTCACCGCGGACGAGGGGCTCGTGTCCGCGGCACGGGAGCTGGTCGTGATGGCCGTGCCCGCAGCCCACATGCGCGAGTCGGCGGGGCGCATCGGATCGCTCGTGCGCACCGAGGCGGTCGTGCTGTCGGTGGCCAAGGGGATCGAAGCTGGGTCGCTGGCTCGGATGAGCGAGATCCTGGCGACCGAGCTGCCCGTGCCGGCGGAGCGCATCGCGGCGCTCTCGGGTCCCAACCTCGCACCCGAGATCGCGCGTGGCATGCCCGCCGGGTCGGTCGTGGGAGCGACCGATGACGGGGTCGGCGAACAGGTCGTGGCGGCCCTGGGCGGCCCGACCTTCCGGGTCTACCGCAACCGCGACATCGTGGGGGTGGAGCTGGCAGGCGCGCTCAAGAACGTCATCGCGATCGCCGCGGGTGCCGTGGAGGCGCTCGGCCTGGGTGACAATGCCCGGGCGGCCATCGTGACGCGGGGGCTCGCCGAGATCACCCGCCTGGGGGTCGCGGCCGGGGCGTCACCGCTCACGTTCGCGGGACTGGCGGGTATCGGGGACATCCTCGCGACGGTCGCCTCACCACTGTCGCGGAACCATCGCCTCGGGCTGGAGGTCGCGCGTGGCCGACCCTGGGCGGAGGTCGAGGCGGCGTTCGGTGGCGTGGCCGAGGGTGCCCACACGGTCACGGCGGCGCTCGGGCTCGCGGAGCGGCTGGGCGTGGAGCTGCCCATCGCGCGCGAGGTGCACGCGGTGCTGTTCGAGGCCAAGCCTGTCGCCGCTTCGATGCGCGACCTGCTGGCCCGTGACCCGAGGGACGAGCTGGAGGGACTTGACCGATGACCCCTCGCGTGGACGAGGTCTTCTCACGTGACGCCTACACCCGCACGCTCGACTCGCGTGTCCTCGAGGTGTCCTCGGGAGAAGGGGAGGCGGGGGTGCCGCTCGTCGTCCTCGACGCGACGGCGATCTATCCCGGTGGCGGCGGGCAGCCCGCCGACCGCGGCACGATCATCCGCACGGAAGACGGGCGGACCTGGGTCGTCGCGCGCGCGAGGCGAGTGGGGGGCGAGCTGGTCCACGAGCTCGAGGCGCCGGCGGACGGTGAGCTGCCGAGACCTGGTGACCGGGTGTCGCTCGATATCGACTGGGCCCGTCGGTATGCCCTCATGCGCACGCACACGGCGCTCCATGCCCTGTGTGGGGTCGTGTGGCGCGACTACGGCGCCCTCGTGACGGGCGGCAACATGGAGCCGGGATCGGGGCGCATGGACTTCGAGTTCGAGCGGATGTCGGGCGACCTCGTCGAGGCCATCGAGGCGTCCGTGAACGAGGAGCTGCGCGCATCCCGCGATGTGCGCGTGGCGGTGCTGCCGCGCGACGAGGCATTCGCGATCCCGGACCTCATCCGGACCAAGGTCAACCTGCTGCCAGAGGGCATCGAGGAGGTCCGGACCATCGAGATCGTGGGCCTCGACCTCCAGGCGGACGGGGGCACGCACGTCGCCAACACCCGCGAGGTGGGCGGCATCCGCGTGACTGGCTACGAGTCCAAGGGCCGCATCAACAAGCGCATCCGCATCGAGCTGGTCGAGCCGCAGGGCTGAGTCCGGCTCGTCGCCGCGCCGCCCGTGTGGCGGTTCCTTGGTAGACTGCCCATCCCCGGGGCGTGGCGCAGCCTGGTAGCGCACTTGAATGGGGTTCAAGAGGTCGAGCGTTCGAATCGCTCCGCCCCGACCCCTTGATCGAGCACGAAACGGCCCTCTCTGGCCAGTCCAGAGGGGGCCGTGCTCTTGGGGCGTACCACTGTCATACCACCTATGCCGGTTGATACCATCCCCACCCCGTCGCCCGGTCCGCACTCCTTCCAAGGTCCGGGCCGGGTGGCGGGCTATCCGCGAGGCGAACGGATGCCCAGCATCAAGCCCTTGGCCGGTCCTGATCCTCCGCCTCGAGCGGCCCCGACGACGGTGAGGAGCGCCTGGTGCCCGCCGCCGTGTCGGTCGTGCCGCCGGAGCGCCTCAACGCCTCGGTGGAGGCGGAGGGCTGCTACGTCGGACACCCGGAGTTGCCGGCGCCGTGGACCTGGCGCTACCTGTGGGTCGGGGTTGAAACGGGGCGCCACGTGACGCCGAGAAGCCCGGCACATCGCGGCACCGGGCCTCCCTGGTTCGTCGGAGCGCAGCCTGGTGGACGTCACTCGGACGGTGCGGAGCCCCAGTCCAGCGAGCGAGGCCGGAAGCCCGAGAACTCGGTGATCTGGCGGACGTCGCCACCGTCGGGGGCCATGGTG
>JBEVIK010000073.1:0-4072 GCA_040510715.1 Candidatus Limnocylindrales bacterium | reverse complement strand
CCGGGCTGACCTGCTGGTACGGGCCGTGTCGGTACACGTCGGCACGGCTCCTGACGCGGGGCCTGTTCGAGGTCACGTACGGCCGCATCGAGGCCCGGCTCAAGGTTCCCGATGGCACCGGCCTGTGGCCCGCGTTCTGGATGCTCGGCGCTGACATCGGGGCGGTCGGCTGGCCCGCGTCAGGCGAGATCGACGTGATGGAGAACGTGGGTCGCCAGCCGCGGCTTCTCTACGGCACCATCCATGGCCCGGGCTACTCGGGCAGCGGGGGCTTCGGCAGCACGCTGCTCATGGACGAGCCGCTGGCCGACGACTTCCATGTGTTCGCCGTGGACTGGGAGCCCGGGCGCATCACGTGGAGCGTCGACGGGGTGACGTTTCACGAGGCGACCCCCGCGGACGTGGCACCTGACGAGTGGGTCTTCGACCACCCCTTCTTCCTGCTGCTCAACCTCGCCGTGGGCGGTCAGTTCGGCGGCGCCCTGTCGACGATCACCGAGTTCCCGGCGTCCTACCTCGCGGACTACGTCCGGGTGTATCAGGCGGCGACACCCGGCTGATCGGGGGCCTGGACCGGAGCCGGGGCGTCCTTGCGCAGGCCGAGCCCGTTGACCACGGCGCCCGCGACCAGGAGCACCGAGACCAGCAGCATCGCGATGCGGAAGGCATCGGTGGAGGCCTGGTCCACGGCCAAAGCCGTCACGGGGTCGGCACCGGCAGGCGGCGGGTTGAGCGGCTGGATGGCGGATCGGACCATGTCCGAGCCCGTATCCAGCCCGGGCGCCAGGGCGCCCAGGCTGGCGTAGAACACGGCGCTGATGGCGAGATAGATGATCGACAGCAGCAGCGGCTGGCCCACCCGCGACACCGCGTTGTTGATGGCCGCGCCGAGGCCCGCATTGCCCACCGGGACGCTGCCCATGAGGGTGGTCGTGAGCGGCGCCACCACGAGCGTGATGCCGACGCCGAACAGGAGCACCGACGGCAGCACGTCCACGAACACATCCATGGGCGGCAATGCCATCGAGGTGCCCAGGTCCAGCTGCCACGGCACGCTCGTCGCCGGGACCCGCGCCAGCCAGACCATGCCGGCAGCCATGAGCAGGGGACCGACGACCAGGAACGGCCGGGCGCCGATGCGCGCCGCGGCGACCCCCACCCGTGTCGAGAACAGGGTCAGCAGGATGCCCGCGGGCAGTGACAGGGCCGCCGCGCCGAGCGCGGTGTAGTCGAGGACGCCCTGGAGATATACGCTCTGGAGGAAGCCCGAGATGTACAGCGCGCCGTAGATCAGGAACGTCGAGATGTTGATGACCGTGAACGCGCGGTTCCGGAACAGGGCCGGGGGCACCAACGGGTCGCGGCGCTTGAGCATGAGCACCGGGAACGCGACCGCGGCCACGATGCCGATGGCCAGCACCACCATCGCCGTGGGGTCGCTCCACCGTTGCTCCTGCCCGCGGATGAGCCCGAAGCTGATGCCACCCACGGCGATCGCGATGACCACCGAGCCCAGCCAGTCGAGCCGCCGTGGCGCATCCGGGTTGCGTGACTCCGGCACGTAGCGGATCGCGGCGTAGAGCGCCACGAGCACCAGCGGGACGTTGATCAGGAACGCGATGCGCCAGCTCAGCGAATCCACCACCAGGCCACCGGCGAGCGGTCCGATGATGGTCAGCGCGGAGGTCGCCGCCGACCACAACCCGATGGCGCGCGCCCGCGCAGCTCCTTCGAACGTGGCCGTGATGATGGACAGCGGCCCCGGCACCAGCAGCGCTCCGGCCACACCCTGGAGCAGCCGGGAGACGACCAGCAGCTCCATGGTGGGAGCCAGGCCGCACAGCGCCGATGTCGCCCCGAACGCGACCAACCCGATGATGAACACCCGCCGGCGCCCGTACCGGTCGGCGAGCGCGCCGGCGAGGATGAGCGTCGCGGAGAGCATCGCGAGGTAGCCAGACGTGACATACGCCTGTCCTTCGAGCGTGCCCACGACCGAGGTGGGGAGGTCGAGTGCGATGCGCGGCAGCGCGACGTTGACGATGGTCGAGTCCAGGAACACGATCCCGGACGCGAGGATGACCGCCGTCAGGATCCAGCGGGGGTGAAGCTGGGTCGGGCCGGTCATCGACCGATGGTACGCCGCGGCCCGTCGGGCGCTCCGCGGCGTTCGCCGGTAGCATCAGCAGGATGTCCCGACCCGCCCTCGCCCCGGTCGAGCGTGCCTTCGAGCGCGAGCTCGCGGTCGCCGTGGCCGCCGCCCGCGCCGCCGCCGCGATCCAGGTCGAGCGCTACGAGCGCCTCGAGCACGTGGTCAAGAAGAGCGCCAAGGACGTCGTGACGGAGGCGGACCACGAGTCCGAGGAGGCCATCATCGGCATCATCCGGGACGCCTTCCCGACGGATGCCGTCCTGGCCGAGGAGTCCGGCCACTCGGAGGCGGCGGATGGCGCGGGTCCCACCGACGGTGCCGGCTCGGTCGCGCCCGTGGACCCCGACCACCGGATCTGGATCATCGACCCCCTCGACGGCACCGTGAACTACGCGGCGGGCATCCCCCACTTCTGCACCAGCGTCGGTCTCGCGGTCGGTGGCCGGCCGGTCGTGGGGGTCGTCATCGACCCCATGCGGGACGAGGCCTTCAGCGCGGTCACGGGCCAGGGTGCCCGGCTCGACGACCGGCCCATCGCGGCGTCGACGGGTGACCTGGGCGACGGCGTCATCTCGCTCGCGCTGCCCCCGAGCGGCTTCGCGCGCGTCGATCGGGCCATCCGCAAGGCGGTGCGGGTGCCTCGCTCCATGGGCAGTGCCGCGCTCGGCCTGGCATGGACCGCCAACGGCCGTTTCGATGCCTTCGTCCAGTGGCGCGGGCTGTCGCTGTGGGACCTCGCGGCGGCCGGGCTCATCGCCCAGGAGGCCGGCAACACCGTCACCACCGTGGACGGGTCAGCCTGGTTCGACCTCACCCGTCCGACTCGCTCGACCGGGTTGCTGGCGGCGCCGCCGGCGCATCACGCGACACTCCTGGGGCTCCTGCGAGGCAGGTAGCCGAACCATCCCGACCGGCGGCTCAGATGAGCTCGCCCAGCACGGCGCACAGGGCGACCACCGCGATGGGTGGCACGCGACCGCTCAGCAGCACGACGAAGCCCAGGCCGACGACCGCCACGTCCACGAGTCCCGTCACGGCGCTCGTCCAGACGGGCGTCCAGAGAGCTGCCGCGAGCAGCCCCACGACGGCGGCGTTGGTGCCCGTCAACGCCCGGCGCACCGTCTCCGAGCCACGCAGCCGGTCCCACAGTGGAAGCGTCCCGAACACCAGCAGGAACGACGGCAGGTAGATGGCAGCGAGGGCGATGGCGCCACCCAGCCAGCCCGCGGGTGCCACGCTCGACACCGCGCCGAGGTACGCCGCGAACGAGAACAGCGGACCGGGCACGGCCTGCGCCGCCCCGTAGCCGGCGAGGAAGGCGTTCTCGCTCACCCACCCCGGCTCGACCACTGTGGTGTGGAGCAACGGCAGGACCACGTGCCCGCCACCGAACACGAGCGCGCCCGCCCGATAGAACGCGTCGACCTGGGCGAGGAGCGGTGCCTCGACCACCGTGCGCACGAGCGGCAGTCCCAGCAGCAGCACGCCGAATGCGACGAGGCACAGCATCCCGACGCGTCGCGGGATGGGGCTCGGCTCCGGGCCGGTCGGTCGGGCCGGAGGCGGCGTCAGGAGGAGCCACCCGCAGACCGCTCCCGCGGCGATGATGGCGACCTGGGAGAAGGGGGTCACCCACAGCAGCGCCACGCCGCACGCGACGGCGGCGAGCAGCAGGCGAGGCGCATCCGGGGTCAGGGTGCGGGCCATCGTCAGCAGCGCGGCGGCCACGACCGCGACGGCGGCCAGCTTGAGGCCATGCACCCAGCCCGCGGCGGCCACGTCCGCGGTGACCGCGAGCGTCCCGAACAGCACCAGCAGGATCGCGGACGGCAGCGTGAAGCCGAGCCACGCGGCGATGCCGCCGGCCATGCCCGCCCGGCGGGTGCCGATGGCGATGCCCAGCTGGCTGCTCGAGGGACC
>JBEVIK010000072.1:0-5189 GCA_040510715.1 Candidatus Limnocylindrales bacterium | reverse complement strand
GGTTCGAGACGCTCTATCGCAAGTACGTGGCACAGGTGTACAGCTTCGCCCTTTACGAGACACGTGATCACCATGCGGCCGAGGACGTGACCGAGCAGGTCTTCCTCCGGGCGCTGCGCGGCCTCCCCGACTTCACGGAACGCGCCCCCGACGAGGGCTCGACGTTCCGTGCCTGGCTGTTCCGCATCTGCCGCAACGCCATCGCCAACGAGCGGCGGTACACCCGTCGCCATCCGGTGTCGGCGCTCGACCTCGCCGCGGACATCGCGGCACCGGATGACCCCGAGGCGGCTGCGGTGACGCGGGACGAGGTCGCCCGGGCCTGGCGCGCCATCGACGCCCTGCCCGACGAGCGTCGCCAGGCACTGGTGCTGCGCTTCGTCAACGAGATGAGCGCCCGCGAGATCAGCGCGGTCATGGGCCGCAGCGAGGGCGCGGTGCGGGTGCTCATCCATCGGGCATTGCGGGCGGTCGCCGACGACCTGGCCGGACGGCGGCGATGAGCCGGGACGAGGACACCCTCGACCGGCACCTGGACGACCTGCTGGTGGGGGGAGCCGAAGGCCCGGGCCCTGTCGCCGGGGACGTCGATCCGGAGCTGGCGCGGACCGCGAGGATCGTGGCTCTCGCGCTGGCCCGCTTCCATCCCTCGTTCCGGTTCGAGGAGCGGCTGGCGGTCCGGCTGCGGGCTGCAGCCGAAGGACACGTGCCGGCGTCCGGGACCGCGCCGTCACGGGGACCCGCGGTGGTCATCCCGTTCGCGACACCCGGCCGGCCGCAGCGCAGCCGCTCGAGACGGGTCAATGGCGCGCTCATCGGTGGGGCCATCTCGGCGGGTGTCTCGATCGCCTCGATCGCCGCGGGCCTCGTCGCTCGTCGCCGCGGTCGCGGGGACGGCCGGTGGGAGCGGGTGATCTGATGCCCCTGCCGTTCCGGCCACGACGCGACAGCTTCCCGGCCGACCTGTGGACCCAGTGCCCGTCGTGCGGGGAGATGCTCTACAACAAGCAGCTCGAGAAGAACCTGCGCGTGTGCTCACGCTGCAGCCACCACTTCCGGCTGCGCGCGGAGGCCCGCCTTCACCTCCTGGTCGACCCGGGCACCTGGGAGGAGCGGGACGCCGACCTCGTGTCGGTGGACGTGCTCGGCTTCGTGGACACCAAGCCATATCCGGACCGGCTCGATGCCGCGCGCCTCTCGACGGGAGCCCGCGACGCCGCGATCCGGGGGGTCGGCCGCATCGGGGGCGAGGCGGTCTCAGTGTGCATCATGGACTTCGCGTTCATGGGCGGGTCGATGGGCGCGGTCGTGGGCGAGAAGGTGACGCGCGCCGCGGAGGATGCCCTCGAGGAGCGGCTGCCCCTGCTCGTGGTGAGCGCGTCGGGTGGCGCACGGATGCAGGAAGGGACCCTGGCGCTGATGCAGCTGGTCCGGACCTGCGCGGCGCTGGCGCAGCTCGCCGACTCGGGCGTGCCCTACATCAGCCTCATGACCGATCCGACCACGGGTGGCGTGTTCGCGTCGTTCGCGGCCCTCGGTGACGTCAACCTCGCGGAGCCCGGCGCGCTCATCGGCTTCGCGGGGACGCGCGTGTCGGCGGGCACCACGGGCGAGACCCTGCCCGAGGGATTCCAGCGCGCCGAGTTCCTGTACCAGCACGGGTTCGTGGACCGGGTGGTACCTCGCGCGGAGCTACGCAACGAGCTGTCGCTGCTGCTGCGGTACCTGCGGCCCGTCGAGCGACGCCGGCTCCCGGTGGCAGAGGCGGCCGCGGCGGGTGATGCGGCGCTCGCCGTCGCCGCGGGCTACACCAACGGCAAGGCGAACGGTGCATCGGACGGCTGGGTCCCCCAGCGGCGCGAGTCCGACGTCCCGGTCGGTACGTCCGAGGGAGCGGAGCGATGACCGAGATCGTCTCGCCGCCCGCGCCGGCCCCGGCCCCGGCGCGCGTCGCTCCCGAGCTCAAGGCCCAGGTCTGGGCGCGGGTCCAGCTGGCGCGCAACGTCCGCCGGCCCCACACGCTCGAGCTGGTGTCGCTGATGGCGGATGACGTCATCGAGCTGCACGGGGACCGGGCGTACGGCGACGACGAGGCGATCGCGGCGGGGTTCGCGACCATCGGCGACCGGCGGGTGCTGTTCGTGGGCCACCAGAAGGGCGCCGAGGTCGAAGAGAACATCCGGCGCTCGTTCGGGATGCCCCACCCCGAGGGCTACCGCAAGGCGATGCGCCTGATGCTGCTCGCGGAGCGGCTGGGACTGCCCATCGTGACCTTCATCGACACGCCAGGGGCGTCGCCCGACGCGGGATCCGAGGAGCGTGGCCAGGCGGAGGCGATCGCGCGCTCGATCATGACCATGACCACCCTGCGCGTGCCCATCGTGACGGTCATCACGGGTGAGGGTGGCTCGGGAGGGGCACTCGCCATCGCGGTCGGTGACGTCGTGCTGGCGCTGGAGAACGCGATCTACTCGGTCATCTCCCCCGAGGGCTGCGCGAGCATCCTGTGGCGCACCCCGGAGGCGGCCCAGGAGGCCGCGGTGGCGATGCGCCTCACGGCCGCGGACCAGCACGAGCTGGGTGTCGTGGACGAGGTCATCCCGGAGCCGGGGGACGGCGCCCACACCGATGCGGAGGCGACGGCGCGCTCGCTCGGCGAGGCGGTCGGTCGGCATCTCGACCGGCTGGTCGACCGGGACCCGGATGTGCTCCTCGCGGAGCGGCTCGAACGCTACCGGCGGATGGGCCAGGTGGCGTCCATCGGGCCCGTCCGACGACCGCGACGCCGGCGACGTCGGGGCATGACGGACCGCCTGCGTGACCTGCTGGGGCCGCCGCGGCGCGAGATCCAGGCACCACCCAACGAGACCGCCCTCCGGGCGCATCCGGCGGAGGATGCCGGGCCGGTACAGGAGCGGTTGCCGCTCCACGAGGAGGTGTGACCGGTGCGTGACGTCATCCATGTCGAGCGCCAGCCGGCGACGAGCGCAGCGGACGCCCGGCCGCGCGCCCGGGACGGCTCCTGGGACGGACCCACTATCGACCGCGACTCGCTGGCAGCACTGGGTCGGGTCGCGGACGAGATCCTGCCCTCGATCGTGGCGCGGCTCGCCGTGAGCACGCTCGGGGAGCTCGAGGTTCGCCACGGGGACTGGCACATCCGGGTGCGCCGCGCGGCGCACGACGGCCCGGTGGCCGCGAGCAGCGCGACGATGCCCGCGAGCGCTGCATCCGCGGATGCCTCGGCCCACTCGACGTCGAGCTCGCCGGCCCACAGCCCCGACATCGCGACGTCACCCGCGGTGGGCTACTTCGCTCCCCGTCCCGAGCTCGCCGTCGGAGCGCGCGTGGCGCAGGGCGACGTGCTCGGCTGGATCGATGTCCTGGGTGTGCGCCAGGAGGTCGTCGCGCCGGTCGACGGCCTGGTCGGCAAGGTGCTCGTGGGTCCCGGCGACCCGGTGGAGTACGGCGAGGAGCTGGTGCAATTGGTGGCGGGAGCCGCGAAGTCCGACCGGGCGGCGCAGGACGGATCGGACGCCTGATGCCCGGACGAACCACCCACCCCCACCAGGTCGCCCCCTGATGTTCGGACGGGTCCTGATCGCCAATCGGGGCGAGATCGCGTTGCGCATCCTGCGCGCATGCCGCCGCATGGGCATCTCCGCGGTCGTCGCCTACAGCGAGGCGGACCGGGACAGCCGGGCCGTCCAGCTCGCCGACGAGGCGATCTGCGTGGGGCCCGCCGAGTCGCGGCGGAGCTACCTCTCGGCGGCGTCCATCATCTCGGCGGCGGTGGTCACGGGCTGCGAGGCGATCCATCCGGGCTACGGCTTCCTGTCCGAGGACGACGCGTTCGCGGAGATGACCAGGGCGCATGGGCTGACGTTCATCGGACCCCCGCCCGAGGTGCTCGAGCGCTTCGCATCCAAGGCCGGCACCCGGGAGCTGCTGGGTCGCCATGGCCTGCCCACCATCCCCGGCTCGAACGGCATGCTCCGGGACGACGCACACGCGCTCGACGAGGCCGAGCGCGTCGGGTACCCCGTGCTCATCAAGCCCTCGGCGGGTGGCGGCGGCAAGGGGATGCGCATGGTGCGCACCCCGCGCGAGCTGCAGCAGGCCATCACGGTGTGCCGCTCCGAGGCACGTGCCGCCTTCGGCGACGACTCGCTGTACCTCGAGAAGTGGCTCCAAGACAACCGCCACGTCGAGGTCCAGGTCATCGTGGACCGGTACGGCAACGGGGTCCACGTGGGCGACCGCGACTGCTCCGTCCAGCGGCGTCACCAGAAGATCGTCGAGGAGGCGCCCACCCCGGCGCTCGATGCCGCGAGTCGCCAGGCGCTCGCCGAGCAGGCGGTCCGCGCGGTCGTCGCCGCCGGCTACGAGAACCTCGGGACGCTGGAGTTCCTGGTGGACCAGGAGGGGAACCACTACTTCATCGAGATCAACTGCCGCATCCAGGTGGAGCACCCCGTGACCGAGATGCTCTCGGGGCTCGACCTCGTCGCGGAGCAGATCCGCATCGCGGCCGGCGAGCCGCTCGGCTACACCCAGGCCGATGTCCAGCTGCGGGGCCATGCCATCGAGTTCCGCATCAACGCCGAGGATGTGCGCCACGATTTCCGGCCCAGCGCGGGGACGATCGAGCGCTACCTCGCGCCCGGCGGGCCGGGGGTCCGCATGGACTCGCACATGTACGGTGGCTACGACGTCCCGCCGTACTACGATTCGCTGCTCGGCAAGCTGGTGGTCTGGGGCGAGGACCGGACCGCCGCCATCGAGCGCGCCCGGGTGGCCCTGGCGGAGCTGGTGGTGGACGGCGTCGTCACCAACATCGACCTGCACCGGGCGCTCATGGACAGCCGGCCCTTCCTCGACGGCGCGTTCACCACGAACCTCATCGACCGCGTCGGGAGCGCGGCGTTCCTGCCACCCCGCGGCTGACCGGGCCGCCCTGCCCCGCACACGAGGCACATCCATGACCGACCAGGCCCCCGCCGCCTCCTCCGTGCTGCTCACGACCAGCCAGATCGAGCAGCTCATCCCGCACCGCTCGCCGTTCCTGCTCGTGGACCGGATCGTGGAGGAGGACCGGGAGCGCGGCTACATCCGGGGCGAGAAGGCAGTGACCGCCACGGAGTGGTACTTCCAGGGGCACTTCCCGGGCCTGCCCGTGATGCCTGGCG
>JBEVIK010000071.1:0-11245 GCA_040510715.1 Candidatus Limnocylindrales bacterium | reverse complement strand
GCCGACGTGACCGACCTGTTCAACGTGCTGACCGGGGTCGCCCGCAAGGACTCCTACCGCCGGCTGCTGGTCGCGCCCGTCAGCCTGCGCAGTGGCATCCACCGGCTCATCAGGGATGAGGTCGAGCGCCACGAGGCCCACGGCGACGGGCGGATCGTGATGAAGGTCAACTCCATCGTGGACCCCGGCATCATCGAGGCGCTCTACGTCGCGAGCCAGGCCGGGGTGCCCGTCGAGCTCATCGTGCGAGGCATGTGCTCGCTCGTACCCGGCAAGCCCGGAGCCAGCGAGACCATCGCGGTGCGATCGGTCGTCGGGCGCTTCCTCGAGCACTCTCGCATCCTGTGCTTCGGCAGGGGCGATCGCGAGCGATTCCTCATCGGGTCGGCGGACATGATGGAACGCAACCTCGACCGGCGGGTGGAGGCCCTCGTGCCCGTCGAGGACCCCGCCCTCCAGGACCGGCTCCGGACCATCCTCGAGGTCATGCTCCGCGACGACCGGCGCGCGTGGACCCTCGATGCGGACGGGGCGTGGCGGCGCGTCGAGGCCGAGGCGGAGCCATCGAGCGGCCTGGACACGTTCCAGGTGCTGGCCGGGCTCGTGGCGGCGTCCCGGGCCGACCACCTCTCGGGGTCGTGACACCGGTGGCGCCCGAGCGTGCCACGACGGTCCCTCACGAGGTCGAGCTCAAGTACCGCGTCACGGACCTCGAGGCGCTCCGGTCCTGGCTCGATGAGGGGTGGGCGGAGGCGCTGCCCTGGGCGACCCTGGGCCAGCCGCGCACCAAGGCAGTGGAGGACCGCTACTTCGACACGGCACGGGAAGCGCTCCGGCAGCACGGGTTCGGGGCGCGGCTTCGGCGCGTCGGCGGGCGCCACCTGGTCACCGTCAAGTCGCTGTCGCCCGACGAGCTCGAAGGCGACGACCGGCCGGGTCGCGGTCCCACCGCGGTCGATGGCGATGGCGCCCAGCCGCTCCATCGTCGCATCGAGCTCGAGGGACCGGCGAGCGGCCGGCTGGACCCCGGCACATGGCCATCCTCGCCTGCCCGCGAGCTCGTCGACGAGCTGCGGGGTGCAGCGCGCCTGCGTGGCCTGTTCACCATCCGCCAGGTGCGCGAGGTCCGGGTGATATCCAGCGCCGACGGCACCGCCGAGCTGTCGCTCGACGAGGTGCGGGTGATCGCGGGCCGGAGCATCGTGGGCACGTTCGCGGAGCTCGAGGTGGAGTCCACGGGCGGTTCGACCGACGTGCTCGCGGGTGTCGCCCGGGCGCTCGCCGCGACGGAGCTGCTGGTGCCCGTCTCGCGATCGAAGGAGGCACAGGCACGCGCCATGGTGGACCGCGAGCTCGCGCAGGAGCGCAAGCGTCGCCTGCCGCGCGTCCCGAAGACCCCCGGGGTGCTGCCGGACGACACGCTCGCGGAGGCCGGTCGAAAGGTGCTCCGGATGCACCTTGCCCGGATGCTCGCCGCGGAAGAGGGCACCCGACGGGGAGAGGACATCGAGGAGCTCCACAAGATGCGCGTCGCGACGCGCCGGATGCGCTCGGTCTGGCGGGTGTTCGACGGTGCGTACCGACCCAAGGTCCAGCGGCGCTATGTCCGCGAGCTGCGGACCGTGGCATCCGCCCTGGGCATGGTTCGTGACCTCGACGTGCAGCTCGAGGCGCTCGATGCGTGGGCCTCCGCGCCGGATGCGGGGCTGCCGGACGGCGTCGAGGCCGCTGCGGCGCTACGGCCCATCCGGGACCACCTCGGCGCGCGACGCGACGAAGCGCGCCGGGACCTCATCGACCTGCTCGACTCCCGGCGCTACCAGGACTTCGTGAGCGACTACCTCGAGCTCACCAGCTCTCCGGGCGCAGCCGAGGCGTCCGTGCCTCCCGGCAGCCCGGTCCAGGTCCGCCACACGGCTGGCGGTCGCATCTGGTCGGCATACGAGCACCTCCGGGCGCACGAGGCCATCCTGGGCTGGGCGGACATCCCCGCGCTGCACGCGGTCCGCATCGATGCCAAGCGGCTGCGCTACACCCTCGAGTCGTTCCGGGAGGTGCTGCCGCCGACGACCGGCGACCTCATCGCGAAGGTGACGGCGCTCCAGGACCACCTGGGCCTGCTCAACGACGCCGATATCGCGGCGCACCTCGTGCGGGAGCACCTGATGGCCAACGGCCCGCGTCTGTCCACCGCCTCACAGGATGCGCTGTCGAGCTACCTCGCCAGTCGCGAGGCGCTCGTCGCCACCCTGCGGCGCGGGCTGTCCACGCAATGGCGGCCCATCACCGCACCCGCGACCCGGCGGGCGCTCGCGTCCATCATCGCGGCGCCCTGAAGCAGTCCGGTCAGCCGGCCGAGGATCCCTTCCGGGCCCTCCGCGCCGGGGCCGCCCGCGGTGTCTCCTCGAGCTCGGCGCTCGCGTCCGCCGCGGCGCCGTCCTTCGACTTCGCCCCCTTGCGCGACCTGGTGAGCGGTACGGGCTCCGCCGCCGAGGTGGCCGCCTCCGGGGCCGCCGCGTCCCCTCCCTTGGTCGCCCGACGCGCGTCCCGAGCTGCCTCCGCGGTGGCGATGGCGACGGTCAGCTGCTCCGCGATGGCCTCGAGGGCCTCCACGCGCGCCTGCGCCCGGTCGCGCCGGCGTCGTGCGCGCTCGAGCTCCGTCTCGAGGTCCGACAGCTCCCGACGGAGCGCCTTGGGCCGCCCCTCGAGCCTCCCAGCCGCGTGATCGCGGGCGTCCTTCTGCCTGGCCCTGGCCATGGTCGATCCACTCCTCTTGCTGCTCGCGATGACCACCTCGACAGAGGCGTCTCCCTGCACCGCGGGTCGGCATTGTCGCAGGTCGCCGCATGGACGAACGCTTGCGATCCGGTAACGGCGGACCCGGCGATGGCCACGGGTATACTCGGGTCATGGCTTCCCCCCTCGGGCTGGACCCGGACGTCACCACGCGTCCCGTGACCGCGACGCGCGCGGTCACGCCCTCCTGACGACTCCGCCCACGCCCTCACAGGGATCCGTGCCCGCACCCGGCCGCATCATGGCTGAGCTCAACCGAGCCATCGAGTCGGCGACGGCTCGGTGGTGGGTGCTGCGGGTCACGGGTGGCACCGGCGCACGACCCCGGGTGCCGCTGCGGTTGCGGTGGGGCAGGCGCATCCCGTTCCGCGCCGATTCGTTCGAGTCGGTCGATGACACACCCCCGCGCACGCTGCCGCGGGTCGCCCTGCTGCTGCCCGACCAGGCCGCCCTCGGCCAGGTGGGTCGCCACCCCATCGCGCTCAGTCGCGTGCGTCAAGTCCGCATCGAGATCGCGCACTGGCGCATCCCGGCCCGTGGCTGGGTGGGTCGGATGGGCACCGTGCAGGACCTGCGCCGGGTGGAGGTGCAGGTGCCCGGCAAGGACGGCAGGGTCCGAATCGCCATCGAGCTGGGTCGCGAACGACCGCTGCGGGAAGTGCTGGCCGCGGTCGAGGGCGTGCTGATGCCCAACGCCCCCCTGCCCCTCAGCCATACCGTCTCCTTCGGATCGCAGGGGCGCTTGCCGCGGTGGATCCCCATCGGTGCCGACATCGCGACACGCATGATCCTGCCGCCCGGCAGCGAGGTGCCACCCGGGGTCGATCCGGTGAGCGGCAAGCCACGGGACTCCGAGGATCCGCTGCCGAACCGACCCGCGGTGGACGCCGAGCTGTACATGGGAGCCGCGAAGCCCTCGGGCAGCATCGGCCTCGTAGCCACCGCCGTCCTCCACGCGACGGACGAGGAGGTGGCGAGCGGCACCGAGGTTGGGCAGGCGGTCGTCCCGTCGCCCACGTTCCCGGTCCTCGTCGATGTCCGTGGCCAGCACCACCCGTGGCTCCCGCCGCGGCCCAAGGACCCGCATGTCGTGCTCGAGCTTCGACGCGCCGGCTCGGGGGTCCGCTGGCGACCGCGTCTCGCGGATGTCTCGCGTGCCCAACGGCCGAAGTCCGACGCCACGATGGGCTCGTGGCAGGCGCTCGACGTGCTGCTGCCGGGGCCCGATGTCGAGCGGACACGCTGGCAGTCCATCGGGTGGGATGTCGCCGATGGTCTCGCGCCCGCTGCCGTCGCGGCTGCGGTGGTCCGCGCGGCGCTCTCCGGGGTCGTCCTCGATGGGCGGGGCCTGCCGCGGGACATCGAGCCCCACCTGGCGCCCGAGCTCGCCGAGCTGGTCCGAGAGCCCCTGCCCGCGGCGGATGACCCGCTCGCCTGGGAGCTCCGGAGCATCCGGCAACGGCGGGCAGCCGTCCGTGGACACGCGGCGCCCATGCTGCTGGACGGGATCATCCGCCCCGACGCAGCGGTGCATGCCTCGCGACCCTCGGTGAGCGCGCTCCTGGTCACCCGCCGACCCGCCCAGGCGCTGTCGGTGCTCCGGGTCATCGAGCGGCAGTCGTACCCCGATCTCGAGGTCGTGCTGGCCATCCACGGCGTCCCCCATGATCCGGACCTCGAGCGCGCGGTCGCGGAGAGCGAGCGACCCATCGAGACGGTGATGGTGCCCCCCGAGGCCACGCTCGGGGAGGCGCTCGGCATCGCGACCGCGCGGGCGCGCGGCAGCCTCGTCATCAAGTTCGACGACGACGACCTCTACAGCCTCGAGCATGTCTGGGACCTCGTGGTCGGCCGCGCCATCTCGGGGGCCACGGTCATCGGCAAGGCATCCCAGCTCGTGTGGCTCGAGGCCACGGGGGTCCTCGTGCGTCGCGAGCGGCCGCTGCCCAATGTCTACGGGCGCGTCGTGGGGGGCGGGACCATCCTCGTCGGGCGTGGTGACCTCGAAGCCATGGGAGGCTGGCGACCGGTGCGCAGCGGCGTCGATCGAGGGCTCCTCGACCGGACGCTCCAGGCGGGTGGCTCCATCTACCAGCAGTGGCCTTTCGGCTTCATCTACGTGCGCCATGGCGAAGCCCACACCTGGGACGTGGGAGACGACTACTTCCTGCGGGGCGTGAGCCAGCGATGGGATGGCATCCCGGACCTGCCGGAGTTCCCGCGACCCTAGCCCGCGGCACACGAACCGGCACGCGCCGGTCCGATGCACACGACGTTGACGATCGGCTCACGACCCGTTGAACGCGACGGGCCAACGTCGCGCCATGACCGCCCGCCAGGGGCCGCTCGTCCACTCCGCTCGGCGTGCCGCCGTGGCGGATGTCGTGGTGGTCGGCACCGGTGCCCCGGCGCTGGATGCCGTGCACTCCCTGGGCCTTCGGCTCCGTCGATCACCGGAGCTCTCGACCGCGGGCGGGGTGCTGGCCGAGCTTCGCGAACCGTGCGTCGCCGTGTTGGCGAGATCGGCATCGTCGCTCGTTCCGTCGATCGCGGCGCTTCGCATGGAGCGCCCGCAGCTGCGCATCATCCTGCTCAAGGGTGCCTCAGTGAGACCGTGCCCGGCCGGCGTCGATGAGCAGCTGGACGCCAGCCTTCCGGAGGACGAGCTGGTGGGGCGCATCGTCATCCACCTGGCTCACGCACGCGCGGCAGCACCGCGGCGGCTGCCCGTCGCGCCGGACACCGTGCTCGACCTCGACGCCCGCGTGCTCCGCCGGCGCGGCCGCATGATCCATCTGCGGCCGCTCGAGTCACGACTCCTCGAAGCGCTCGCGCGCTCCCCGGGGCGACCGCTCAGCCGGGACCTGCTCATGGAGCGAGCGTGGCCCACCGTGCCCGCCCACGGCTCGCGGACGGTGGACGTCCATGTCCGCTGGCTCCGCCAGAAGCTCGAGCCCGACCCCCGGCGGCCGGTCCACCTGTTGACCGTACGCGGCCTGGGCTACCGCCTCGAGCCCGACGAGGGGATGGACGCGGGGGACGCGCGCTGACGCCGGTCGCCATGGGTGGTGTTAACCCGCCGTTCACATCGTGGCAAAGGGCCGTTCATCACCGGCGCCGACCCTGAGCCTTGCACACGACGTGCGCTCCGGCGCGTGCCGCCGGCCCATCCAGGGGAGGACACCACAGGATGCCCCAGACATCGTGGCGCTCGGCCATCGCCGGGTCGCTCATCCTCGCCGCCTCGCTCGCGGCCGGAGGGACCGCACTCGCGCAGTCACCGGAGGCACCCGGGGTCTCCGCGCCGGCTGCGCCGACCGGGCTGGGGGGCTCGATCGTCATCTCCGGCTCGTCCACGGTGCAGCCCATCAGCACCGCGGTCCAGGAGCTGTTCAACGTGGGCTCGCCCGGCGTCGCCATCACCGTGGATGGCCCCGGCACCGGTGACGGCTTCGCGCTGTTCTGCGCGGGCGAGATCGATATCGCCGACGCGTCACGCGCCATCCGCGCCGAAGGCGAGGCCGACGTGTGCGCCGCAAACGGCGTCGAGTACGTCGAGCTCAAGGTGGCACTCGATGGCCTGTCGGTGATCACCTCGGCCGCCGACACCGCGCTCACCTGCCTGACGTTCGCGGACCTCTACGCGCTCACGGGTCCCGAGTCCATCGGCTTCGGCACCTGGAGCGCGGCACAGGCACTGGCCACCGAGCTCGGCTCGCCGACGACCTTTCCCGATGCGCCGCTCTCCGTCACGGCGCCCGGCGAGGAGTCCGGCACCTACGACTTCTTCGTCGAGACGGTCATCGCGCCCATCGCCGTGGCGCGCGGCCAGGAGCCCTTCGCCCGCCCGGACTACCAGGCCTCCGCGAATGACCTGACCATCGTCGAGGGTGTGGCCGGCACGCCCGAGAACCCGACGACGCTCGGCTGGGTCGGCTTCGCGTTCGTCGAGGAGAACCTCGACCGCATCAAGCCGCTCGCCCTCGACGAGGCGGCTGACGGCACCTGCATCGAGCCGACCTACGACACCATCTCGGATGGCACGTACCCCATCGCTCGCCCGCTGTTCATCTACGTCAACAAGGCCAAGGCCGCGGCGAAGCCCGAGCTGGCAGGCTTCGTGGACTACTACCTGACCCCGGGCGTCATCGAGTCGATCCTGCAGCTGGTCCCGTTCGTCGGGCTCTCGGCCGAGGAGACCCTGGCCACCGCTGACGCGTGGGCCAACCGCTCACACTGCCCCGCCCCCGCTGATCCCGGGCCCCACTCCCGGCGCCCGTTATCGTGTTGCCCCGGACCGGGCGCCAGCCCGGTCCGTCGCCGAGCATCATGGGGATATCCGTGACCGCCACGACAGCACCACCGGTCCTCGCCGGGGACCCACGACGGCGCCGCAAGGAGCGGCTCGTGTCGCGGGCCCTGACGCTCGCGGCGCTGGTGTCCATCGGCATCAGCGTGTTCATCGTGCTGGCGCTGGTGTTCGAGGCCGTCGAGTTCCTGACCAAGATCGACCTCGCCGAGCTGTTCACCATCGGATGGTTCCCGCGGCGCGGGATGTTCGACATCCTGACCGTCTTCCTCGGCTCGGTGGTCATCACCATCATCGCGGTCTGCATCGCTGGACCCATCGGCCTGCTGACGGCGATCCTGCTCTCGGAGTACGCATCGACCCGTGTCAGGGGCTTCATCAAGCCCATCCTCGAGGTCCTCGCGAGCATCCCCAGCGTGGTCCTGGGCTTCTTCACGCTCACGTTCATCAATCCCCGGCTGGTCCAGGACCTGTTCACCGGGGCGCCCGTGTTCAACATGCTCGCGGCGGGCATCGGCGTGGGCATCCTCATCATCCCGCTCATCGCGTCGATCTCCGAGGATGCGCTGCGCGCGGTCCCTCGCAACCTGCGAGAGGCGGCATACGGCCTGGGCGCCCGGAGGCTGACGACGAGCCTCAGGGTCGTCGTCCCCGCGGCGGTGTCGGGCATCGTCGCGGCACTCATCATCGGCATCTCGCGCGCCATCGGCGAGACCATGGTCGTGGCCATCGCCGCGGGTGGCACGGGTGGATCGCTAAGGACCATCGATCCGTTGGGCCCGGGCCAGACCATCACGGGTGCCATCGCCTCGCTCGCCACCGGCTCCGACCAGGTGCAGGGCGGCGAGGCGGCCTATCTCAGCCTGTTCTTCCTCGGCTTGCTGCTGTTCGGCATCACCCTCGGCCTGAACATCGTGGGTGATGTGTTCGTGCGCAGGACCAGGCAGCGCTACTAGGAGCGAGTGCGATGACCACGCAGGCGCCCAGCGTCACCGCCGGCACCGTCGGTCGCAGCCTCCGCCGGACGGGCCCGCATTGGCCGAGCCTGATGTTCATGGGGCTGCTCGCCCTCAGCCTGCTCGTGACCCTCCTGGCCCTGCTCTTCCTCATCGTCGACATCCTCGATCGCGGGCTGCCCGTGCTGATGGAGCGGGGCGTGGACTTCCTGACCTCCCCGCTCTCGTCCGACCCTGCCGAGGCAGGTGTCAGCCAGGCGCTGTGGGGCACCCTCTGGATCGGCATCATCGTGGCCGTCACCGCGTTCCCGCTGGGCATCGCCACCGCGGTGTACCTCGAGGAGTACGCACCGACCTCGCGGCTGACCCGCCTCATCGACATCAACATCCGCAACCTCGCGGGCGTGCCGTCGATCGTGTACGGCCTGCTGGGGCTCGCGGTGTTCGTGGGCCTGTTCAAGGCCCTCGGCTTCGGCAATGGCCGGAACGTCATCGCGGGTGGCCTGACCGTGGCGGTCCTGGTGCTGCCCATCGTCATCATCACGGCCGCGGAGGCGCTCCGTGCGGTGCCCCTCAACATCCGCGAGGCAGGCTACGGCGTCGGGGCGTCCCGCTGGCAGGTGACCTGGGGGCTCGTCATCCCCGCGGGGTTCCCAGGCATCCTCACGGGCATCGTCCTGGCGCTCTCGCGGGCGCTGGGCGAGACCGCGGTGCTGATCCTTGCCGGTGCCGTCCTCGGCTCGTTCTCGAGCGGCAACGCCGACCTCATGGGCCAGCTGCTGGGGTCCTATACCGCGCTCCCCATGGTGGTCTATCGCTGGACCACGCTGCCCCAGGAGGAGTTCCGTCAGCTGGCGGCCGCGGGCATGATCGTGCTGCTCGTCATCACGTTCGCCGCCAACGGACTGGCCATCTACCTCCGCGACCGCTACGCAAGGAGCTGGTGATGGCCGACGTGCCATGGACAGTGCCGCCCACATCGGACATCGTCATCCGGCTCGAGGACGTGAGCCTGTTCTACGGGTCGTTCCGGGCCGTGCGCGACATCTCGTATCCATTCCGGACGCATGCCATCACGGCGATCATCGGACCGTCGGGCTGCGGCAAGTCCACGCTGCTGCGGAGCATCAACCGGATGAACGATCTCGTGCCCAGCGCCCACGCGACGGGACGGATGTTGTTCCACGGCGAGGACCTGTACGGCGACGGGGTGGATCCCGTCGAGGTGCGCCGGCGCATCGGGATGGTGTTCCAGAAGGCCAATCCGTTCCCCAAGTCGATCTTCGACAACGTGGCCTTCGGCCCGCGCGTCAATGGCTTCAAGGGGAACCTCGACGACCTCGTGGAGCAGAGCCTTCGCCGCGCCTCGCTGTGGGATGACGTCAAGGACAAGCTCAAGCAGTCGGGCATGGCCCTCTCGGGTGGCCAGCAGCAGCGCCTGTGCATCGCCCGCGCCATCGCCACCGAGCCCGAGGTCATCCTCATGGACGAGCCCTGCTCGGCGCTCGACCCACGCTCCACGTTGCTCATCGAGGAGCTGATGCTGGAGCTCCGCGAGCGATACACCATCATCATCGTCACCCACAACATGCAGCAGGCTGCCCGGGCCAGCGATGAGACGGTGTTCCTGACCATGGGCGACGATCGCGCCGGCTACCTGGTGGAGGCTGGCGCGACCACGGACGTGTTCACCAACCCGACCAGCAAGCTGACCGAGGACTACGTCTCGGGTCGCTTCGGATGAGGACCAGACGATGACCGATAGCCAGGACCCACGCCCCGCGCCCATGCCTGCCTCGCAGGAGGTCGCGGCGGTCCGCGCCGAATCGGATCTCCTCGGGTCGGCGGTCGCCTCCGACGCGCCCGAGCGTCCTGCGGACCTGCCGCGGACCGGCCCCCGTGAATCGCTCGATCGTGACGAGCGCGAGATCAAGGACAACGTGCTGCGCCTCGGCAGCCTGGTCGCGGACCAGATCCTGCTCGCCATCCAGGCCCTCGAGCAGCACGACGCCGACCTGGCCCTGGCGGTCATCACCGGCGACGGCCGCCTCAACGAGGCACAGCGGCTGATCAGCGCGCTCGTTGCCCGGACCATCGCGACCCAGCAACCGGTCGCGCGCGACCTGCGGTTCCTGCTCGCCCTCGACCACGTGGCATACGACCTCGAGCGCATGGGCGACCACGCGTCGTCGGTGGCCAAGCAGGCGCGCAAGCTCGCGCCGGTCGCCAACGCCGAGGCCAACGGCCGGCTCGCCGAGATGGGCCGTCTCACCTCCACGCTCACCAAGGAGGTCCTTCGCGCGCTGGTGGACCAGGACGAGGCGCTGGCGCGAGAGGTCGCCGCGCGTGACGACGAGGTGGACGAGCTGTATCACGCGACGTTCGCGGACATGCTCGACCTGATGCGCGCGAACCCGGCCAATGTGGACCGGGGGACCAGGGTGCTGTTCGCAGCGCACTACCTCGAGCGCATCGGTGACCGGGTGACCAACGTCGCGGAGGACGTGGTGTTCCTCGCGACCGGCGAGACCGAGGACCTCAATCCGTAGGTCCGAGCGCCGGGTGGCATGCTGTGCGCATGTCGCATGACGCTCGTGCCCACGATCGGATCCATCTCGTGCGGCATGCCCACGCGGGCGACCCGCTCAAGTGGGACGGCCCGGACGCGATCAGGCCGCTGAGCCGCAAGGGACGTCGCCA
The DNA here is from genome assembly GCA_040510715.1 of Candidatus Limnocylindrales bacterium. GTDB lineage: Bacteria > Chloroflexota > Limnocylindria > Limnocylindrales > CSP1-4 > JAFMJV01. The sequence goes on along the minus strand of JBEVIK010000071.1, from coordinate 484 downwards.
GGCGGCCGCGCTGGGCGCGTTGCTCGCCGCCGCGGATGTCCGCCCGGAACGGATCGTGAGCAGCCCCAAGGTCCGGGCTCGAGAGACAGCTGACATCGTGGGGACCGCGTTGGGCGTCGCGCCGGTGCTGGATGACCGCCTGGCCGACGACCTTGACCTCGACGACCTCGAGTCACTCATGCTCGACGTGGGTGCACGCGAGGTGATGGTCGTGGGCCATGACCCCTACATGTCGGAGCTGTTCGCGGAGCTCGTCGGTGCCGGCGGGCTCGCGATGCCCAAGGGTGCCATCGCCACCATCGACATCCGGCGTCCGCTGCGCCCGGGCGCCGGCAGCCTGGCGTGGTTCGTTCCCCCCGCGCTGCTACCGCCTAGCGGCGAGGCCTGACGGAGGCCCCAGCGGCGGGCAGGGTCACGTAGAAGGTCGACCCGCGGCCTTCCTCGCTCTCGACACGGATGGATCCCCCGTGCGCCTCCGCGATGT
>JBEVIK010000070.1:0-3795 GCA_040510715.1 Candidatus Limnocylindrales bacterium | reverse complement strand
GGATCGTCCTTTCCCGGAGCGGGCGCACGTTGACCCGACCATCGGACGCCGTCCTCTACCCGCCCATCGAGCCGTATGCCTCCGGGCGTCTCGATGTCGGCGACGGCCACACGATCTACTGGGAGCTGTGCGGGACGCCCGGCGCCAAGCCCGCGGTGTTCCTCCACGGCGGTCCCGGCGCTGCCTGCAACCCCGACCACCGGCGGGCGTTCGACCCCGAGCGGTACCAGGTGCTGCTGTTCGACCAGCGTGGGTGCGGGCGCTCGACGCCCCATGCATCACTCGACGCGAACACCACCTGGGACCTCGTGGCGGACATCGAGCGGCTCCGGGCGATGGTCGGCGTCGAGCGCTGGCTCGTGTTCGGTGGCTCGTGGGGATCCACGCTCGCGCTCGCCTACGCCGAGACCCACCCCGAACGCGTGTCGGAGCTCGTCCTGCGGGGCATCTTCGGGTGCCGCCGCGAGGAGATCGCGTGGTACTACCAGGACGGCGCGTCGTGGCTGTTCCCGGACCTGTGGGAGGGGTTCCTGGCACCCATCCCGGTCGACGAGCGCGGTGACCTGGTCGCCGCGTACCGGCGGCGGCTGACATCGCCCGACCCCGGGGTCCGGCTCGAGGCGGCGCGTGCCTGGAGCCTGTGGGAAGGCCGGACGATCACGCTGCTGCCGGACGCGACCATCGACGCGCTGTACGGACGGTCCGAGTACGCGCTCGCGTTCGCGCGCATCGAGAACCACTACTTCACGCATGACTCGTGGCTGGAGCCGGATCAGCTCATCCGGGACGCACGACGCCTGGCGGACATCCCGGGCGTCATCATCCAGGGCCGATACGACGTGGCGACCCCCATGCGCACCGCGTGGCAGCTCCACCAGGCCTGGCCCGAGGCACGCTTCGAGCTGGTCCCCGACGCCGGCCACGCGTGGTCGGAGCCGGGCATCCAACGGCTGCTCGTCGAGGCGACCGACCGCTTCGCGCGCGACTGAGCGGCAGGCGCGACCGCTGCAGGGACCGGATCAGAGCTGACCACGACCCCGACGGCGGCCCACCACGTCGATGGCGACCGCCACGAGCAGGACCAGGCCGCCGGCGGTGTACTGGTAAGCGGTGCCGATGCCCAGGAGGCTCATGCCGTTGTTGAGGCTGCCCATCAGGGCGGCGCCCAACAGGGCCCCCAGGATCGTGCCGCGGCCACCGGCGAGGCTCGTGCCGCCGATGATCGCCGCCGTGATGGCATCCAGCTCCAGGAACAGCCCGGCACTGCCCGACACGGCCCCACTGACGCGCGCCGTCAACGCGACGCCCGTGACGCCGTACGCGAAGCCGGCGATGAGGAAGTCCCAGAAGATGGCACGCCCGATGTTGATGCCCGCCAGCCGGGCCGCCTCGGGGTTGCCACCGATGGCGTACAGCTGGGCGCCATAGCGCGTCCGGCGCATCAGGACCTCCGCGGCCAACGCGCAGGCACCCAGCATCAACACCAGCAGGGGCAACCCATTGGAGCTGCTGACGTAGATGGCGATGAGCGCCCCGACCGCAGCCGGGATGAGCATCCGGGCGACGCGTGGACCGATCCGAGCGATGAGCCCGAACGCCTTCGCGCGACGCGCGTCGGCGACCTGGAACAGGGCGTACCCGGCGAACAGGAGGCACACGAGCGCGATCGACATCGCCGCCGGCAGGAAGCCGGTCGCGAACCCCGTCATGGACTTGGGGACCGGCGAGATCGTGGCGCTGTTGGTGATGATGAGCGAGATGCCCCGGAACGTCAGCAGGCCGGCCAGCGTCACGATGAACGACGGCACCCCGATGCGGGTCACCCACCAGCCGTTCCACGCCCCGAGCGCGATCCCCGTGGCGATCGCGACCGGCACCGCGATGAGCGGGTCGATGTCCATGCGAACCGTCAACCACGCGACCACGACCCCGACGAGCGCCACGGCAGATCCCACCGAGAGGTCGATGTTGCGCGTGACGATGAGCATCACCGCGCTGATCGCGGCGAGCGCGGTGATGGTCGTCTGGAGCGCCAGCAGGGTCAGGTTGCGCTGGGACAGGAAGATGCCGTTGGTCAGCACCTGGAACACCAGCCATGTGACCACCACGACCAGCAGCAGGGTGTAGTTGCGGAAGGCGATCTGCCTCCGAAGCCTGCCGATGGCCGAGCCGTCGTCGTTCGGCTCGGTGAGGGCGCTGGTCGCTGCCGCGTCGGCGCCCGTGGTCACAGCCCAGCCGCCGCGCTCAGCAGGATCGCCTCGGTCGCGTCCGCCGCGGGCAGCTCCTGCACGATGACCCCGGCGCGCATGATGAGGATCCGGTCGCACACCTCCAGCAGCTCCTCGGCGTCGGAGGACACCAGCAGCTGGGCGCATCCATCCGCGGCCATCCCTCGCAGCAGGCCGTGGATCTCCGCCCGCGCGCCCACGTCCACGCCACGGGTCGGGTCGTCCAGCAACAGGACCCGGGACCCGGCCGTCAGCCAGCGGGCCACCTGGACCTTCTGCTGGTTGCCGCCGCTCAGGGAGCCCACGCGCTGGGCGGTCGAGCGGGCGCGGATGCGCAGGGCCGCCGTCTGGCGTGCGGCGACGGCCTGCTTCCGCGGGACGTCGAGGATGCCCCTCGGGGAGAGGGCGGCGAGGCTCGCGAGCACGATGTTGTCGGCGACCGACGCTTCCAGCAGCAGCGTCTCCCGTCGGTCCTGGGACATCATGCCGATGCCCATCCTGACCCGGTCGTGGGGATCGAGGCCGCCGATCTCGCGGCCGTCGACACGAACGGAGCCATCGACCCGGCCGGGCCACGAGCCGAACAGCGCCTGGGCGAGTGCACCACACCCGGCTCCCACGAGGCCGAAGAGACCCACCACCTCCCCTGCCCGCAGCGTCAGCGAGGCAGCCGCTACCCGGAGGTGATCGGGTTCGTCGGGATCGTACACGTCGAGCGCGGTCACCTCGACGACCACGGCGCCAGGCTGCGCGGTGACCGTGCTGACGGCCCTGATGGAGCCGACCATCTCCTGGACCACCTGCTCCCTCGTGGTCTGCGGGACGAGGTGGTCGCCATGGACCCGCCCATCCCGCATCACGAGGATGCGGTCGGCGATCGCGAACACCTCGGTGAGTCGATGAGACACGAAGATCACGGCCACGCCCCGGGCACGCAGGTCACGGAGGTGCGCGAACAGCCGATGGGTCTCGCCCTCGGTCAGGGCGGCGGTGGGCTCGTCGAGGATGAGCAACCGGGCCCGCTTGGCGAACGCCCGGGCGATCACCACGAGCTGTTGCGTCGCGAGGTCGAGCGATCCCATGCGGGTCTCGACGTTCACGCCGACACCGAAGTCGCGCAGGCCGTCGCGCGCGGCGGCGAGCATGCGCGCCCGGTCGACCATGCGCAGCCACGTCGGCTGGTTGTTGAGGAACATGTTCTCGGCCACGGTCATGTCCGGGACGACGTTGATCTCCTGGGGGATGAGCACCACTCCGGCACGCTCTGCGTCGGCCACGCTCGCGGGCCGGTAGGGATACCCATCGATGACCATGTCACCGGTGTAGGAGTCCGGTGGGTGCAACCCTGCCAGCACCTGGATGAGGGTGGACTTGCCGGCCCCATTGGGACCCAGCAATGCCATGATCTCGCCCGCGCGCACCTCGAGCGACAGGTCGTCCACCGCCAGCACGCCGGGGAATCGCTTGGTCAGGCCATGTGTCGTGAGCATGGCGGCACCCACCCCCGTCCGTGGAGGGGCGGGGGTGGGTGCCTGGATGGCCGACTCGGGTCGAGCCATGTGCGAAC
>JBEVIK010000069.1:0-16329 GCA_040510715.1 Candidatus Limnocylindrales bacterium | reverse complement strand
GGGACCAGCCTCGGACCGCTGCCTATCGCCACCGCTGAGGGTGTCGGCCTCAGGGCCGGCGCCTGCTTCGTGGTGGGCGGCTTCGACCAGGCCATGGCCACGCTGGGGGCGGGCGCCAGCGAGCCGGGGGTCGCACACGACGGCAGTGGCAGCTGGGAGGCGCTGTCGGTGCGGGTCCAGGGACGAGCCATCGAGCCCCGGCTCCGCGCGGGCGAATGGTCGGTCGGGCCGTCGGCCACGGACCCATCGCGGCTCGAGGCCATGGGCAGCTGGGTGGGCGGGTCGGCGGTGCGCTGGGCAGTGGGTCTCGCGTCGGGTGGCAGGGCCAGCGACGCGGCGGTCGACCAGGCCCTGGCGCACCTGCCGGCCGGGGATCCGCGACCCGTGGCGCTCACCGACCTGGTGGCGATCCCCGGGAAGCCGCTGGGCGGCGCGGGCGCCATCGTGGCGCTCGACCTGGGGACCCGCCACGCTGACGTGGTGCTGGCGGTGCTCGACGGGCTCGCGCATCGGCTGCGCCTCGCCACGCTCACGCTCGGAGCGGCGGGGGTCGAGGTCACGCGGATCCGGGCGACGGGCGGCGGTGCGAGGTCCGACCGGTGGCTCCAGCTCAAGGCCGACGCGACCGGCCTGCCGGTCGAGCGGCCAGCCGTCCGGGAGGCCGGCGCGTTCGCCGCCGCGGTCCTCGCGGGAAGCGCCATCGGCGTGCTGCCACCAGCCGATGCCGCCGTCCGTGAGCTGCTGACGCTCGATCGGGTGTTCGAACCGGATCCGACGGGCGGCACAGCGATACGCCGAGCGGGCAGCCCTTCACCGGGCGCTCGCGGACGCGCTCCAGGCGCTCGTCGCATCATGAGCGGCGACCGGCAGACGACGGAGGGATCATGACGACGACGCCCGGGTACGGCGTGGACTGGAGCGCCGGGCTGCGGCTCGGCGCGGAGGAGGAGCTGGATGGCTGGCTCGCGGCCGCGCTCGCGCTGGCCGACGACGCTGATGGCATGGCCCTCGCCGTCCCGCCCGATGACCTGGACGTGCACGCCAAGCCGGACGGGTCCTTCGTGACGCACGTGGACCAGGCCATCGAGCGCCACATCCGTGAGCGGGTCGCCGATGCCTACCCCGCGCACGACGTGGTCGGCGAGGAGTACGAGGCCAGCGGCAGCGACGCACCCGTGCGCTGGTACGTGGACCCCATCGATGGCACCCACAACTTCATGCGCGGGGTGCCGCTCTACGGGACCCTCATCGCCGTGGAGCGGGATGGCGAGCTCCAGGTGGGCGTGGTCAGCGCCCCCGGCCTGGGTCGCCGATGGTGGGCCCGGCGAGGCGGGCGCGCATGGGCGCGCGACGCGGTGGGGGCCCAGGCACGGCCCATCCGCGTCTCGGGGGTGAGCACGCTCGCCGAATCGCAGCTGCTGTACCGGTCGGTCCTCGACATGCGGCAGTCGAGGGTCGCCGGAGCGTTCGAGGCATTGCTCCCCGAAGTGTGGCGTGAGCGCGCCTATGGCGACTTCTGGGGCTACGCGCTGGTGGCCTCGGGCGCCGCCGAGGCGATGATGGAGCGGGACCTCCACGTGTGGGACGTCGCAGCGCCCTGGGTCGTGGTCGAGGAGGCCGGCGGCCGGATGACCGACTTCGCCGGCGGCCGGGACTGGTTCGCGACCGAGGCGCTGGCCACCAACGGCCGCGTCCACGACGCGATCCTCGAGCGCTTCGAGGGCGGTTGACGGGAACGCACGCTCTTGACAGGATGTCGTACAACTGAGGTCTGACAACCGGCCGGTAGCGTGAAAGTGCGACCGGGACAGGAGGGTGCACGTGGGGCGAGCGGCCGTGGCGGTCCGCACGAGCTTGATGGGCGCGATCAGCGAGCAATACCGGCCGGGTGACCAGCTGCCATCCGAGCCCGAGCTGGCGGCCGCGTACTCCGTGAGCCGCGCGACGGTCCGCGAAGCGCTCCAGAGCCTCGAGAACGAGGGTGTCGTGCGGCGCGTGCACGGGTCGGGGACCTTCGTCAACCAGGTGCAGACCCGGGTGACGGGCGCGCTCGACGTGGACCTGGGCGTGACGGAGGCGGTCCAGGCCGCGAACCAGCGCCTGGGGCTCCAGGTGCTGCGGGTCGAGGAGACGGCCGCGCCCCGCGAGATCGCAGAGCAGCTGGCCCTGCCACCCGCGGGCCGGATCATGCTCATCGAGCGCATCGTCCTCGCCAACGACCGGCCCGCGGCGCTGGCGGTGGACGCCATCCCGGCGCGCATCGCGCAGGCGGCCGGGGCGCCATATCGGGACGGATCGGTGTACCGCCACCTCGAGCGCGACTGCGGCGTGGTGCTGGTCGGCGGCGTCGCGCACGTGAGCGCCGTCGCCGCGGACGGCCGCATGGCACGCCTGCTCAAGGTGGAGGCCGGCGAGGCGCTGCTGCGCATGGAGCAGGTCGAGCGCTCGGAGGGCGGTGACGTGGTGCTCTATTCCCTCGAGCACTACGTGCCCAGCTGCTTCGACCTGACGGTGCGGCGGACGCGTCGCGCATCGGGTGCCCGGTGAGCGCCGCGACCGACCTCGAGACCACGCCCTGGTTCGCCGCCTTCGCACGCCCGGGGCTGGCCCGGGCCAAGCCGTACGACGCGACCCACCACGACTTCGCGTGGCAGCACCGCGAGCTCCACCGCATGATGTCCAACGAGTGCCCCCTGCCACCGCCCCGGGTGGTGATGGACGCCGTGATGGATGCCCTGCGCGACGGGAACCTGTACCCCAACACCGCGTGGGAGCTGCGTGACGCGCTCGCCGAGCGCAATGGCGTCCCGGCCAGCAGCGTGATGCTGGGGAACGGGTCCACCGAGGTCATCGACGTCGTCGTGCGTGCCCTCATCGAGGACGGTGACGAGGCGGTCATCCAGGTCCCCACGTACGCCTATTTCGAGACCCAGGTCCGCCTCCAGGGCGGGACGCCCGTGCTGGTGCCCTTGCGGCCCGACCACGCGTTCGACGTCGAGGCGATGCTTGCCTCGATCAACGACCGCACGAAGCTGCTGATGCTCTGCTCACCCAACAACCCGACGGGCAACAGCATCAGCCGCGAGGACCTCGAGCGCCTGCTGTCGTCTGGCCTCCCGGTCGTCGTGGACCAGGCCTACGTGGAGTGCGGCTACGCCGAGGCGTTCGCGCCGCTCGTGGAGCGCCACCCCAACCTCATGGTCGCGCACACGATGTCCAAGGCATACGGCCTCGCGGCACTGCGCGTGGGCTACCTGGTGGCCGATCCGCGCTTCGTCGACCTGCTGCTGCGGGTGCGCATCCCGTTCAGCATCGGGCTCCTGTCGGCGCGCGGATGCCTCGCCGCCGTGCGGGATCCCGACATGCTCGAGGAGCGGCGCAGCTATATCAGCACCGAACGCGAGCGGCTGCTCGAAGCCCTCCGCGCGATGCCCGCGCTCACGCCCTTCGAGTCCCAGGGCAACTTCATCCTCATCGATGTCAGTCGCACCGGGCGCACCAGCACCGCCATCGCGGAGTTCTGCAAGCGCGAGGGCCTGGTGCTGCTGCGCGCGGTCACGGCCCACGGCCTCGGTGACGGCCACATCCGGGTGACCGTGGGGCGCCGTGACGAGAACGACCTGTTCCTCGAGCTCATCCGCCGCGCCGTGGACGAGCAGCCACTGCCGGTACCCGCGGCGACCGGCGCCTGATCGCATGGCGACCCGCGTCGTGCTCGCGTTCGATGTCGGCACGAGCGGGGTCAAGGCCACGCTCGTCGATGCGCGGGCCGGCATCATCGGCTCGGCGGGGCGCGGGTACGGCCTGAGCACCCCGGCGCCCGGCTGGGTGGACCAGGACGGCCTCGCCATCCGCGCTGCGATGGCACGTGCCAGCCGCGAGCTGCTGCGGGACCGCCCGGTCTCGGTGGAGGCTGTCTCGGTCACGGCCCAGATGTTCTCGCTCCAGCCCGTCGACGCCGCCCTCGAGCCGGTGGGGCCGATGCTCAGCTGGCTCGACCAGCGTGCCGCCGGGGTCGCGGCCGACCTCGCTCGTCGGGTGCCACCCGAGGAGCAGGCACGCCGTCTTGGCAGCCGGGTCACCGCGAAGGACATCGTCGCGAGGGCCCTGTGGCTGCGCGCGGAGGCGCCCGACCGGTACGCCCGCACGGCGTGGCTGCTCGACTGCAAGGAGGCGGTCGTGGCCTGGCTGTGCGGCGTCGCGGTCATCGACCCATCGGGGGCGAGCGCGTGGCGGCTCACCGACGCCACGGGCGAGGCGTGGCAGCAGGGCTCGTGCACGCTCGCGGGGATCGACCGGGCGCTGCTGCCACCCATCGCGCCCGCGACCACGATCGCAGGCGGGCTCACCGCCGTGGCTGCGCGGGCACTCGGCGTGCCGGCCGGGACACCGGTGCTGGTGGGTGCGGGCGACGTCCCCGCCAGCCAGCTGGGAGCGGGTGCCGTGGGTCCCGGTCGCGCCCACCTGTCGCTGGGCACGGCCGCGTACCTGGGCATCGACGCGGACCCGGGTGTGCGTGACCCTGCCGGCAACCTGGGCACGCTCGCGCACGCGGTGCCCGGCCGGACCATCGTGTGGCTGGAGATCGCGACCGGGGGCGGCGCGCTCGCGTGGGTGGGCCGCGTGCTCGCCCCCGCGGGCGCCCGCGGGATGCCCCCGGCACGCCTCGAGCGTCTCGCGTCGAGCGTGGCCGGTGAGACGGACGACCTGTTGTTCGCGCCCTGGCTCAGCGGCGAGCGCGTGCCGCTGTTCGACGACTCGGCGCGGGGCGCGTTCGTGGGCCTCGGGCTGCAGCACGGGCCGGGCCACCTGGCGCGTGCCGTGATGGAGGGCGTGGCGTTCCAGATCCGATGGGCGCTTGCCTATGGCATCGACTTCGGGACCATCCCCACCGGCATCCGGGTCGTGGGTGGTGGCGGCGTCGGCAGCGTCTGGCTGGGCATCATCGCCGACACCCTCGACCGGGAGCTGGAGGTGGTCGCCTCGCCCCAGGACGCCGCCGCGCTGGGCGCCGCCGCCATCGCGTTCGTCGGGCTCGGCTGGTGGGATGGCCTCCAGCGGGTCGACGACCTCGTGCGCGTCGAGCGGGTCGTGCGTCCCGACCCTGCCCGGACCGAGGCCCGCGACCGGCTGTATCCGCTGTTCCAGCGGCTGCACCCGGCCCTCGCGGCCGCCAGTGCCGACCCGCCGGTGGAGGCGGTCGCGTGACGGCCGGGCGCCACGGCGTGGTGTTCGACCTCGATGGCGTGCTCGTCCGCTCGGAGCACCTCTGGGAGGAGGGGTGGATGGGCTATGCGGCGCGGCACGGGGGTGCCTGGACGGACGCGGACACGCGGGCGTGCCAGGGGATGAGCGTCCCCGAGTGGGGGCGCTACCTCGCCGACCGGACGAGCCACGACCCCGACGATGCCGCCGCCGCCGTCATCGGCTCCGTCGTGGCGGCGTATCGAGCGGGCGACGTCCCGCTCGCGACGGGTGCGCGCGAGCTGGTCGCGGATGCCGCCGCGAGAGGACCGGTCGCGCTCGCGACATCGGCGCCGAGGGAGGTCATCGAGGTGGTCATGGACGGGATGGGGCTGGGCGGCTCGTTCGCGGCGGCGGTCTCGAGCGCGGAGGTCCGGGCCGGCAAGCCCGACCCCGCGGTCTACCTCGAGGCGATGCGACGCGCCGGCATCGTCGGCGGCATCGCGATCGAGGACTCCAGCAACGGCGTGCGCGCCGCGGCGGGGGCGGGCCTCACGGTCCTCGCGGTGCCCGACCCGGCGTATCCCCTAGCCACCGATGCGGCGGCGCTGGCCGAGAGCGTGCATCGCACGCTCGACGAGGTCCGGACGCGCCTCCGGGAGCTGCTCGACACGGACGGCACGGAGCACGCCCGATGACCCGCATCCACGACGGCGAGCGAGGCTTCAAGGACCACTTCCTCGAGGGGCTCATCGCGGCCTATCCCAGGTACCTGCGTCGCGTGCCGGATGCGTCGGCCGTGATGGCGGCCGATTCGCCCGTCCCGGGACAGGTGTCGGTCATCATCGGCGGCGGGTCCGGCCACTACCCCGCCTTCGCGGGGCTCGTCGGCCCCGGGCTGTGCCACGGCGCGGTCGTCGGCGACGTGTTCACGAGCCCCTCGGCGACCCAGGCATACCGGGCCATCGAAGCGCTCGATGGCGGCGCGGGCGTCCTCCTGTCGTTCGGCAACTACAGCGGCGACGTGATGCACTTCGGGCTCGCCGCGGAGCAGGCCCGTGCGGCCGGCATCGACACGCGCGTCGTCCTGGTCACCGACGACGTGGCCAGCCGCCCGCTCGCGGAGGCCGCCCAGCGACGGGGCATCGCGGGCGGCTTCTTCGTGTTCCGCGCTGGTGCCGCGGCCGCTCGGCGTGGTGACGACATCGCGAGCGTCGAGCGCGTCGCTCGCCACGCGAACGAGCGCACGCGCACCTTCGGCATCGCGCTCGCGGGATGCACCTTCCCGGGGCGCAGCGAGCCCCTGTTCACGGTCGATCCCGACACCATCGCCCTCGGCCTCGGCATCCATGGCGAGCCCGGCATCGAGAGCATCCCGTGGGTGCCGGCGCGGGAGCTGGCGCCCATCCTGCTGGAGCCCCTGCTGCGCGAGCGACCCGACGGCGCGCGACGTGCGCGGGTGCTGCTCAACGGATTGGGCAGCTCCAAGTACGAGGAGCTGTTCGTGCTCTACCGCTCCATCCACGAGCGCCTCCTCGGGGAGGGGGTGGAGCCCGTGGATGTCGAGGTCGGCGAGTTCGTGACCTCCCTGGACATGGCGGGGTGCTCGCTCACGCTGTGCTGGCTCGACGACGAGCTCGAGTCGCTCCTCGCGACGCCTGCCGCCGCCCCCGGCTACCGCTCGGGGACCCTGGGTGCGGCGTTGACGGCCACCGTCCGCGAGCCGGCGCCCGGTGGGCCGTCCGCGAGCACGGCGCACGCCGGGATCGGTGAGCCGACGGACGGGACGCTCGTGGTCCGTCGAGCGCTCGAGGCGGTCCGCGACGCCATCCACGCCGAGGTGGAGGAGCTGGGACGTCTCGACGCGGTCGTCGGTGACGGGGATCATGGCGCGGGCATGGCACGCGGCACCGATGCCGCCGTCGCCGCCGCGGACACGGCGGTCACCCCGGCCTCGGCGCTCACCTCGGCCGGGGCGGCGTTCGGTGACGCGGCCGGGGGCGCATCCGGGGCCCTGTGGGGGGCGGGGCTGCTGGCGATGGGACGGGTGATGGGGGAGCGCACGGCGCCGGACGCCTGCCCCGGAGTCGCCGACATCCGTGCGGCCCTGGTCGAGGCCCTCGCGGTCATCCAGCGGCTGGGTGGCACGAGCCTCGGCGACCGGACGCTCGTGGACGCGCTGGCGCCATTCGTGGACGCCTTCCCGGCGGCCGGGGTCTCGCTGGCCGACGCGTGGGAGGCGGCGCTGCCGCCCATGCACGCCGCGGTCGAGTCGACCGCCCATCTCATGCCCCGCAAGGGCCGGGCGGCGGTGCACGGCGCGCACGCGCTGGGTACCGTGGACGCGGGCGCACGGTCCCTGGGCATCGCGCTCGCCGCGGTGGCGGAGGTGCTCCGGGCAGCCGAGAGGGATGCGGGAGGCGATCGATGAGCCACCAGCCGGGGGACCTGGTCATCGCGGTCGGTGCGGACGGCCTGGGTCGGGGCCTGCTCGAGGTGCTCCTGGCGGACCTCCGCGCCGACCCCCGCGTGCGAGAGGTGCTGGACCTGGGGGTGTCCTCGACCGACGACCCGACCGCGTATCCCCACGTGGGCATCGCGGTCGCGGAGACGGTCGCACGGGGCGAGGCCCAGCGAGCGCTGCTGGTGTGTGGCACGGGCATCGGCATGGCCATCAGCGCCAACAAGGTGCGGGGCGTGCGCGCAGCGGTCGCCCACGACCCGTACTCGCTGGAGCGCTCGGTCCGCTCCAACGACTGCCAGGTGCTGTGCATGGGCGCCAATGTCATCGCGCCGGCGCTCGCCCGCTCGCTGCTCGCGAGCTGGCTCGACCACCGCTTCGACCCGGCCTCGCCATCCGAGGCGAAGGTCGCCGTCATCCGCGCCTACGAGGCCCGGACCGAGTCCGAGGACGTGCCCGCGGGGTGACCCCGGCGGCGGTACGGCAGGCCTGATGCTAGGCTGCGCCGGATGAGCGACGCAGTGGACCGTCGCGCCACGCGGGGACCGGCCGATCCCAGGCCGCCGGACCTGGTGTCGCAGACGACGGTCCTCGAACCACCGACAACCGACCGCGCGGCCCCGTGGACAGCTGATGCCGGGCTCGACATGCGCGCCCTCGTCGCGGTGGATGACGCGCCTCGCCTCGCGGTGGCGATGTCCGAGGTGACCAAGGTCTACCCCAACGGCAAGCACGCCATCGAGGACATCGACCTCGACGTGCCCGAGGGCGATTTCGTGTTCCTGGTCGGTCCATCGGGCGCCGGCAAGAGCACGCTCATCAAGCTGCTCGTGCGGGACGAGATCCCGACCAGCGGGTCGGTCTCGGTCGCAGGGTTCGACCTCGACGCCATCAAGCGCGGCGACGTGCCGAAGCTCCGCCGGCGCATCGGCATCGTGTTCCAGGACTTCCGGCTGCTGCCCCGGAAGACCGTGCGCGAGAACGTGGCGTTCGCGCTCGAGGTGACCGGGACGCCCCGGCGTTCCATCCACGCGACCGTGGACCGGCTGCTGGCGCTCGTCGGGCTCTCCGCCCAGGCGGAGCAGCGACCCGGTCAGCTCTCGGGCGGCGAGATGCAACGCGCCGCCATCGCCCGGGCGATGGTCCACGACCCGGAGCTGATCATCGCGGACGAGCCCACCGGCAACCTCGACCCACTCATCAGCTGGGAGATCATCCAGCTGCTGCTGCGCATCAACGAGATGGGCACCACGGTGCTCATGGCGACCCACAACGCCGAGGTCGTGACGGCACTCCGCAAGCGGGTGGTCGCGCTCGAGGGTGGTCGGATCATCCGTGACGAGGTCGGCGGCTACCACCGGGAGTACGCCTGATGTTCCATCTCATCGACTTCGCGTTCCGCCAGGGCCTCGAGGGCCTGTGGCGCAACCGGGCGATGAGCCTCGCGGCCACCGTGACCATGGTCATGATGCTGGTGCTGCTCGCGAGCCTGGTCATCGTGCTCTCTGGGATGCAGGCGGGCGTCTCGTTCATCGAATCGAAGGTCGAGATCCGCGCGGAGCTCGCGGAGGGCGTGGTCCAGGAGCGCGTGGATACGCTCACGGCGCAGCTCGAGGTGCTCCCCGAGGTCGCCGGCGTGACCTATGTCAGCAAGGACCAGGCGCTCGAGGAGTTCCAGCAGCAGCGCATCGAGCAGGGTCAGCCTCGCCTCACCAACTACACCACCAACCCGTTCCCTGCGCGCCTGTCCATCAAGCTCGTGGACCCGCGCCAGGCTGCCCAGGTCATGGGGCTCCTGGACGCCGTGAAGGGCTCGGTGGTCACGCAGGTGCTCGATGAGCAGCAGAGCATCGACAAGCTGGTGAGCGTCACCGCGACGCTGCGCACCATCGGCATCGCGGTGCTCCTGCTGGTGGGCTTCGCGGTGCTGCTCATCGTCATCAACTCCATCCGCATGGCGCTGATGTCACGCGCCCAGGAGATCGAGATCATGCGGCTGGTCGGCGCATCGGACCAGTTCGTGCGCTGGCCGTTCATCGTCGAAGGCGTGCTGGTGGGTCTTGCCGGGGCGCTCGTGACGCTCGTCCTGCTGTTGCTCGCGTCCGGGCCCATCAGCCAGGTCGCCAACGTCATCGTGGGCCAGGTGCCGGTCGGCTGGAGTGGCTCGCTGACGCTGCAGGTCGTCACGCTCGTGCTGCTCTCGGGCCTGGGCCTGGGGGGCGTGGGCGCCTGGATCTCGGTGCGCGCGTATCTCCGGACCACGGCGTAGCATCCGGTCCTCGCCCATCCTGGAGATCCCATGTCCTGGCCCCAGTCGTCCGATCCCTCCCCGTATGGCCCGCCGCCCCCGAGCGATGGCTGGCCCGGCCCGGGTCCCCAGGTGCCGCCGCCACCCCAAGGCCCTCCGCCCGTGTCCCGGACCTCGATCGTGGTCGCGCTGTTCCTGGTCGCGGTGCTCGCGGGATCCGCGCTGTTCGCGGCCGGCTTCACGCTGGGGCTGCAGCAGTCGCTGACCCCCGGCACGGCGGAGTCCGAGCAGGAGCTGTTCGCGCCCTTCTGGGAGGCCTATCGGAAGGTCACCGCGGAATACGTCGGGTCGTTCGAGCCCAGGGACCTCGTGGAGGGCGCCATCCAGGGCATGTTCGGGGCACTCGGTGACCCCTACTCGTCGTACATGACCTCCGACGAGTACCGCCAGAGCCTCGAAGGGATCGAGGGCTCGTTCGAGGGCATCGGCGCGACGATGGACTCCTTCCTGGCGGATGGGACGGACTGCACCACCCTCGGCGATGGCTGCGAGCTCGTCGTCGAGGGCGTCCTGCCAGGCTCCCCTGCAGAGCAGGGCGGCGTGCTCGCGGGTGACCGGCTGGTGGCCGTCGATGACCGGTCGGTGGAGGGATCGACGATCGACGAGGTCGTGGACCGGGTCCGCGGGCCGCGCGGCACCGACGTGCGCCTGTCGCTGCTGCGGGACGGCCAGCCCGTGGAGCTCACCCTGACGCGTGACGTCATCGAGCGTTCCGCGGTCCAGGCGACGACCCTCGCGGACGGGCGCGTCGGGCTGGTCCGCGTGGATGGCTTCAGCAGCGGTGCCGCCGACGACCTGCGGAGCGCGATCGAGGAGCAGCTGGCGGGAGGCACCCAGGGCGTCATCCTGGACCTGCGCGACGACCCGGGCGGCTACGTGGACGCGGCCCTCGAGGTGGCGAGCCAGTTCGTCGCCGACGGGCCCATCTACTGGGATGAGTACGCCGATGGCACCACCGTCCCCCACGAGGCGCTCGATGGCGGCGTGGCCACCGACCCGGCGATCCCGGTCGTGGTCCTGGTGAACGGCGGTACCGCGTCCGCGAGCGAGATCGTGGCGGGGGCCCTCGCGGACACCGGACGCGCGACCCTCGTGGGTGAGACGACCTTCGGCAAGGGGACCGTCCAGCAGTGGCACCTCCTGTCGGGTGAGTCGGGGGGCTTCCGCCTCTCGGTCGCGAAGTGGCTGACGCCCGACAGGACCTGGGTCCACGGTGTCGGCATCACGCCCGACGTCCTCGTCGAGCCGGGAGCCCCCGACGCCGCCGATGCCCAGCTCGACCGCGCGCTCGGCCTCGTCCTCGCCGCCCTCGATGGCACGCCGGGCCCGTCGGCCGCGACCGGTGCCTCACCCTCACCCCCGCCCGTGCCCGCCTCGGCACCGCTCGGTTCGCCGGTCGCGTCGTGACGGCACCGGGGCACCGCCGAACGAGGATCGACCCTTGCAGGACGTGCACGATCGGGCTATCGTCAACGGGAACGAAAGGAGGTGATGTGCAGTGACGGACAGTAGCCAGCGCTGCACCACCTCGGAGGTGGCCCGCTAGTCGGTAGCCCCTTCGGGTGGTGAACGCAGCCACGAAGCGCCGGCCCACTGTGGGCCGGCGTTCGTGCGTCCGGCGCGCGACCCGCGACCTCCTCGGGACGCGAACGCGCCGGCCACCACCCCCTCAGCAGCGACCCTCCTGGAGCCACCCATGGGCGAGACCGTCGCCGTCAATCGCAAGGCACGTCACGAGTACACCATCGAGGACACCCTCGAGGCCGGCCTCGTGCTCACGGGCACCGAGATCAAGAGCATCCGTGCCGGCAAGGTGAACCTCGCCGACGCGCACGCGCGCGTCGAGCGCGGGGAGGCCTGGCTGGTGGGTGCCCACATCGCGCCCTGGACCGGTGGCAACCGCTGGAACCATGAGGCCCGCCGGGACCGGAAGCTGCTGCTCCATCGGGTCCAGATCGACCAGCTCATGGGCCGCGTCAAGGCCAAGGGCCTCACCCTCGTGCCCCTCTCGCTGTACATCGACGACCGGGGGCGCGCCAAGATCGAGCTGGGCGTGGCGCGTGGCAAGCAGCTCCACGACCGCCGCCGCGACATCGCCGACCGCGATGCACGACGGGACATGCAGCGCGAGATGGCCGATATCCAGCGAGGGCGCTGACCCCGCCGTTGGTCGAACAGGCGTTCGAGTGGTATAGTGGGTGGTCTTGGGGATGCGTGGTCTCGACAGGGCCGGATCCCCGGAGAACGCGAGCCGAGGTTGTCGCTAGGCCTCGTTAAACAGGCGACAAAACGAAGTAACTGGCAACCGCCAGCCTGCTCTCGCCCTCGCTGCCTGAGGCAGTAAGGTGAGCGTGGAAGCAGCCTCGTCCCCGCGGGCTGTGGAAGCGTCATTCAGCGGGGATGCGCTCCTGGTCAGCGTCGCGTAGCCAAGAGCAAAGCCCGCAAGGGGACGTGACTGGAGCCCGCCGCACGGTGCCGATGCCGGATGACGGGTTCGACGACAAAGCATCGGACACGCTCGTAGTGGTCTCCGGCTGAGGGTTCTGGACGGGGAGTTCGACTCTCCCCCATCTCCACCACAAGATCTGCACGTCGGCCGCCACGGTGCGCCCGGCTGGACCACCGAGGGATGCGGTGCAGGAACCTCGAGCCTCGAGGCTCGGTCGTCGAGTCGTCGCGCTCATCGGGTGCGCCGCGCTGCTCGCGGGCTCGCCCGGCGGCGCCGGAGCCGGGTCCGTCGACCCGGACGGGATGGCCGGCGCGCCGACCGTCGCCCTCGTCGGCGACCCGGACGGTGACGGGCTCGGGTCGGCGGTCGAGCAGGGACGGACGCGCACGGACCCCGAGCACAACGACACCGACCGGGACGGGATCCATGATGGCCTCGAGGACCCCGACGGTGACCTGCTGTCCAACCTCGGTGAGCAGCGCTTCGGCACCGATCCCCGCATCCGGGACACCGACGGTGACGGACGTGACGACTGGCACGAGGATCGTGACCGTGACGGTCGTACCAACGGCGAGGAGCAGGACGCGGGTCCGCTCCCGGATGGCCTCCGGCCGTCGCTCGAGCGAGCCAGGGGGGACATGCCACGGCTCTACTACCTCGGCTGCCACTCCCTGGGCACGGACGCGACCGTCAACTCGTGCTCCTTCAGGTACGGGCCGACCCAGGGTCGCAAGCTCGTCATCCTGACCGGCGACTCGCATGCCGCGCACTGGTTCCCGGCCCTGGACCTGTTGGCGCGTTCGCGCGGCTGGCACCTGATGACCATGACGCGGCCCGCTTGTCCGGTCGCCGATGTCCTGGTCACGCCGGGTGACGGGCGAGCCAAGGCATGCTCGGAGTGGCGACGCAACGTGTGGCGCAAGATCCGCACGCTCGAACCGGACCTCGTCATCGCCACCTCGCTCGTCAACTACCGTTTCCGCAAGGGTGGCCGCTTCGTGCGCGACGATCGGGCCTGGAAAGCCGGCGTCACCCGCAGCCTGCGCCAGCTGGGTGCCAGCGGAGCCACGGTGGTCATGCTCGGCGACGTCTATCCCTGGGGCGAGCGCGGTGCGATCCCGTGCCTGCAGAAGCGGATGCACACGGACATCTCCATGTGCGAGCGGCAGCGCAGCCACCGGATGCTTCG
This sequence comes from Candidatus Limnocylindrales bacterium, assembly GCA_040510715.1. Taxonomy (GTDB): domain Bacteria; phylum Chloroflexota; class Limnocylindria; order Limnocylindrales; family CSP1-4; genus JAFMJV01. The sequence continues at coordinate 2,738 of JBEVIK010000069.1, read as the reverse complement.
TGCCGTACGGGACCAGGACCGGATCCAGCGGGCCGCCGCGACCGCCGCGGGTGCCTTGTACCGCACGACCCGCGACATCCCGTGTCCCAATGACCCATGCCCCTTCGTGGTGGACGGCGTGCTCATGACGCGCGATGGCGTCCACCTCACGGCCACCTACGCCAAGGCGGTCTGGCGGGCGTTCGTTCGCAGGATCCCGGACGTGTAGCGCGGGTCAGGCGGCGCGGCGCACGCCGCGCAGCCGGGCCCTTGCCCATTGCGCCAGCTCGCGGAAGCGCTCGACCCCGGGGCGCAGCACGATCGTGGCCACCGGGGGATGACGCAGCGGCTCGCCACCGAAGCCGCGCTTGAACGAGCTGAGCCCCTCCCAGCGTGGATCCGCTGCCGGGTCATCCTTCTCGTTGACACCGCACAGGTCGAGGCTGCGGGCGCCGCGGCTCACGCTCTCCCCGATGACCCGCTCCATCACCCCGTACGCGGCGTTGGCGTGGCGCAGCTCGGGCTCCCGGAGCGAGCCCGCGAACTGGTAGTACGCACGGTCGCCCACGAGTCCCACCAACGCCCCCGCGATGACCCGGCCCTGCCAGCGGCCAAGGCAGATGAACGCCCGGTCACCCGCGCTCTGGCCGTATGCCGCGAGGAACCGCTCGGAGCGCGGCGCGAAGCTGCCACGCGACCCGACCGCCAGCATCAGCCGGTGCATCGCCTCCACGGCTGGGCCGTCGTCGGCGCTCACGACCTCGACCTCGACCCCTTCGCGGGCAGCCCGACGGACCAGGTTCCGGGTGTCCTTGTCCCACGTGGCGCGGGAGGCATCGAGGCCATCCCGCAGGTCGAGCACGCGCGTGGACGGCATCTGCACGTGACGGGATGTGGCCTCCAGGCCGAGGCCCACCGACACGGTCGCCGGGCCGCCTGCGACCATCCCCGGCAGTCCGCCGCGGGGGTCGACCAGGATCGCCGACGCACCCACAGCGTCGGCGTGCTCGCGCATCCCGCTCACGAGCGCTCGCAGCGCACTCGTCGAGACCTCGTCAGCGGCGCGCCGCCACACCGGGCCATGTGGCGCGTAGGCCAGCGGGTGCCCCAGCACCGGGCTCACGAGCTGCCACTGCACCGCGGCGACGGGTCGCCCGTCGGTGTCGTTGACGAGGAGCTGATGCCAGCGCTCACCGGTGGCGATGCCCGCTTCCGACCACGCCCACGACTGGAGCGGGTCCGCTGTGGGGACCTCCGCGAGCAGCGCATCCCATGCCTGGCGCCCGGTGGGCCTGGTCACGTGCCAGCGCGCCGCGTCGTCCTGCACCCTCGCCATGACCTCCCTCGGATCGGTGTCGCGAGGGTACACGGCACCAGCCCACTGGGTGTCCGGAGCGATGGCGCGCCCGTGGACCTCGGGCGCGTTCCGCGCCGTGCGGGTATCCTGCGCGAGCGCCGGATCGTGGAGGAGCGGGCGGCGCACTGGTCCTGCCGACCCCACGAGGCACTGGTCCCCGATTGACCGACACATCCCGACCCCCGACGCATGAGGGGGCCGTCCTGGCGACCCGCGGCCGACCCGGAACCCGGGCCCACGCTGTCGTCGGGCGCGTGACGATCCTGGCGCTCGCCGTGCTCCTGAGCCTGCTGCCCTCGATGCCGTCGGCGGCTCGCGCGCAGGAGACGGCGCTGGCACTCCCGCCGACGGCGGACGGGTCGTGCGCGCAGGGGCAGGCGACGCTCGACACCACGTTCGGCAGAAGCATCCTCACGTCCATCGTGTCCAGCCGCGACTCGGCGTGGACCGTGGGCATGACGACCCTCAACGATGAGGACCCGCGCTACGCGCTCGCGGCCGAGTGGGACGGCTCGGGCTGGCCGGTCATGCCGATGCGTCGGCCCAAGGCGGAGCAGGCGCTGTTCTCGGTCGATCGCGGGCCGCGCGGCTCCCTGTGGGCGGCCGGATACCGCAACAGCGCGAACGGCTATCGCCCGATGCTCATGCGTCTTTCGCAGGGCCGCTGGATCCCGATGCGACTCGGCCAGATCGGGCGCCGCGAGGGCATCCTGACCGGCGTGACCGCGATGACCGACCGGGTCGTCTGGGCGGTCGGCTATCGCGGCGCACGTGGGGGCCAGCGGCCCCTGGCCATGCGCTTCGCGGGATCCCGCTGGGCCGAGGTCGACCCGCCGCTCGCGGGAGGGTCGGACGGAGCGCTCATGGATGTCGCAGCCGGCCCTGGCGGCGCGATCTGGGCCGTCGGCTGGGTGAGCCTCCGTGGGGCACCGCACCCGTACGCGGCGCGGCGCCTCAACGGCCGCTGGCAGGTCCTTCGACCGGCGCTGCGTCGCGCGTCGGAAGGCATCCTGACGTCCGTCACCGTCGGTGCGGATGGCCGGGTATGGGCCGTCGGCTACCGCATCTCGGGTGGGCGGTATGTGCCCATCGTCGAGCGCTGGAGCCGTGGCCGCTGGCGATCGGTCGACTTCCCCGTGGACGGCACGCCCATCACGCTCCTCCGCGCCGTCCAGCTCGACGACCGACAGCGACCCATCGTCGCGGGCACCCGCTGGGATCCCGACACCCGCGACTGGCGAGGCATCGTCGCGGTGCGTGCCGGCGGTCGCTGGCAGGTGACCGATGCGCCGGAGCTCGCCGGCGGCACGGAGCTGCGGGATGTCGCGGAGGCACCCGACGGAGAGGTGCTCGCGGTGGGTGCCAACGGGGGGCGATCCCTCACCTTCGGCGTCTGTCCGGC
>JBEVIK010000068.1:0-9233 GCA_040510715.1 Candidatus Limnocylindrales bacterium | reverse complement strand
GCCCGCCTCCTCCTCGAACACCCGGATGAACTCGTCGCCGATGATGCGCCGCTTCTGCTCCGGATCCTCGACCCCGGCGAGGCGCGCCAGGAACCGCTGTCGGGCATCGACCATGACCAGGCGCATGCCCAGGTTGGCCTCGAAGGTCTGGCGCAGCAGCTCCGATTCCTTCTTGCGCATGAGGCCGTGGTCCACGTAGATGCACGTGAGCCGGTCGCCCACCGCGCGATGCACCAACGCAGCGGCGACCGCCGAGTCCACGCCCCCCGACAGCGCGCAGATGACCTTGCCGTCCGAGCCCGTGTTGGCAGCGTGGGTGTCCACGCGCTCCCGGATGCTGGCGACCGTGGACTCGATGAAGTTGGCGGGCGTCCACGAGGCCTCCGCGCCGGCGATGCCCAGCACGAAGTTGCGGATGACGTCCCGGCCCCGCGGCGTGTGCACCACCTCGGGGTGGAACTGGATGCCGAACAGTCCCCGGGTGTCGTCCACGAGCCCCGCGTAGGGCGTGGAGTCGGTCTGGGCGATGGATCGGAACCCCTCGGGCAGGCGCGTGATGGAGTCACCGTGGCTCATCCACACGGGCTGCTCCCGCTCGATGCCCTCGAACAGCGGATCGGCGGCGGTGATGGTCACGGACGCGGGGCCGTACTCGCGACGCTCCGTCGGCAGCACGTCGCCGCCGAGCTCGTGGGCCATCAGCTGCGCGCCGTAGCAGATCCCCAGGACCGGCAGCCGGCCGCTCCAGATCGAGGGATGCGGGTGCGGTGATGCCGCGTCGTAGACGGAGTTGGGGCCGCCCGACAGGATCACGCCCTTGGCGCCGCGCCGGATGAGGTCGTCCACCGGGGTGTCGTGGGGCAGCAGCTCGGAGTAGACGTTGAGCTCCCGGACACGGCGCGCGATGAGCTGCGCGAACTGGGAGCCGAAGTCGAGCACCACCACGCTGTCGGGTGGCTCGGGCGGCACGTGGATGGTGGGTCGGTCGCTGGGCGCCCGGTCCGGCGACGGCGCGTCGAGGGCGACCTCGAGGTACGCCTCGACCTCCGCGTCGTCGGGGGCGAGCACGCGGTGACCCGCGTTCGCGGTCACGCCATGGACGGTCGTGCCGCGCTCCTTGGCCCCCGTCGTGCGGCCGGTCGCGCCGGCCGATCCCTCACCCTCGATGGTCGCCTCCTGCGTGTCGCTCATCGTCGCCCCTCCGCTGCGCTCCGTGCTGGCGAGTCTACCGAGCGCCGACGGTCGTCGCGTACGCTCCGCCGGCGGGCACGCGCCCACGCTCCGGGACGGCCGCCCGGATCAGCTGACGGCGGCGACCTCGCCCGCTGGCGATCCCACCGCGAGGTCGGCGTAGTTGCGCCACAGCGAGAGGTCGAGGTCCGGCACCAGCTCCTTGATGCGCTGCACCTCCGGGCGGTACAGGTCGCGCAGGAGCTCGCGTCGCTCGGGCTCGATGGGGACCGGCTCCAGCCACGCCGCGTTGACCGGCTCGTCGAGCAGCTCCTGCGGGACCGTGAACCGGGTGAGCCCGACGTGGTCGGTCGTCCGGTCGAACTGGGCCTGGGCGTCCACGATGCACGCCTCGTGCTGGAGGACGAGGATCCGTTCCGCCGGGTACGCCTGGCGCAGCCATTCGAGCTGGACGGCGTAGTTGCCGCGGTGCATCGACTCCTGCACCACGCGCCGCCGGAACGCGGCGAGCGCCTGCGGATCCCCGTCGAGCGGGCGGTACTTGTCGTGCTGCGTGCGACCGGACACGTAGCGATCCACGGGGTCGCGCAGCATCACGATGATGGCCGCCTCGGGAGCAGCGGCCGCGAGCATCGAGGGCGCCCACCACAGGCTCATGTACTGGGGCGTCTTCTCGCCCGCCTTCATGCCGGGCGGGCGCGGGAACATCCGGTGGTAGCGCTCGACGTCCTCGGGTCCCGGCCACCGAGTGTGGAACGCGTCCCAGAAGTGGATCTCGCGACCGCCGGTCGCCACGTGCACGTCTGGATGGGCGCGCAGGAGGCGGAGCCAGCGGCTGGTGCCGCTCTTCTCGGCACCCACGATGACGAAGTCGGGCGGCCCGACGGTCCAGCCCGGCGGGCACTCCGGCACCTTGGGCTTGGGCAGCGAGCCCATCTTGTGCACCTGGCCGTCCGTGCCCACGACCAGCCGGCGACCATCCGCCTTCGACCCGGCGAGTCGGGCCTGGGCGACACCCGTCCGTGCACCCACGAGCGCGGCGACACCCAGCCGGCGCATCCGTCGCAGGGCCCGGGCAGGCCGGCGCATCAGCGACATGGCGGGGGGGCCGCGGCGGCGCTGGCGTCCCGTTGCATCTCCCGGTCCATGGCGTCCCACGTTGCCACGATCCGTCGCAGCCTGTCGTGGGGCACGGCGTGCGCCGTGATGCCGTCGCGCCCGGTCATGGTGCGGGCCCCGACGAGCGCGTTGACGATGGCCTCCTCGGTGGCCTCGATGACCGCCCAGAACAGCGGGCTGATCCATGGGTCCACGAGCGCCCTGACCTCGCGCGTCCGCGGCTGGCCCTCTGCATCATCCGCGGCGGACAGTCCGCGGTTGCCCGTCGCGAAGCACAGGAACAGGTCGCCGCTGCTGTGCGCTCCCGACCCGCCGACCCGCGCGATCCCCAGCCCCGCCCGCTGCGCGAGCCGCTCGCACTGGTGCGGCAGGAGCGGCGCGTCGGTCGCGACCACGACGATGATCGAGCCGGAGCCGGGAGGCGTCGCGGTCGCGGGCGCAGGGTCGTCCCATGGGCTCGGCACGACCGAGGTCGGGATGGCCCGGCCCACCGGCATCCCGCCGATGGCCAGCCGCTCGCGACGGCCGTGGTTCGCCTGGACCAGCACGCCCACCGTCCAGCCCCCGTCGGTTTCGGGAAGCACCCGGGATGCGGTGCCGATGCCGCCCTTGAACTCGTGGCAGATCATGCCCGTGCCGCCACCCACGTTGCCCTCGGCGACCGGGCCGCTTCGGGCATCCTCGAGCGCGGCGAACAGGTGCTCGGGCCGGACGTGCTGGCCATCGGTATCGTTGAGGCGCCCGTCCCACGTCTCGCCCACGACCGGCAGGGACCAGGACTGGATGGGCGGTGTGCGTCGCACGGCGGCGGCGATGAGGGCATCCCGCACGACGCCCACGCTGTGGGTGTTGGTGATGGCCACCGGGGTGGTGAGCATCCCGTTCTCCCGGATCCACTCGAGCCCCGTGAGCTCCCCGTTGCCATTGAGGCGGTGGCAGCCCGCGTAGAACGACTCCTCGAACGGGTCGCCCGGCGGCATCACCACGGTCACACCCGTCCGGACGGGCCCGGATCCGACGACCAGCGGGCCGTCACCCTCCACGATCGTGGCGTGCCCGACCCGGACGCCCTCCACGTCGGTGATGGCGTTGCCCGGCCCCGGCGTCATCTCGCCGATGCGGATACCCAGGTCACGGGCGCGCACGGGTGCGGGTGTCGACCCCATCCGACCAGCCTCAGGCGATCGGACCACGCCCGTTGGCAGACGGCCTCACCGGCCCGAGCGCTGCCAGGACTTGCCTTCGACCGCGACGGCCGGCGCGTGGACGATCTCGACCTGCTGCATCGCCGCGAGGTCTCGCGCCCCGAGGGCAGCCATCGACTGGCGCAGGGCGCCCACGAGGTTCTCGGTCCCGTCGGTGACGTGCGAGGGCCCGAACAGGATCCGCTCAAGGGTGCCCACCGTGCCGACCTTGATGCGTGTCCCTCGCGGCAGGGTGGGCGACGGCGCCGCCATGCCCCAGTTGGTGCCGCGCCCGGGCGCCTCCTCGGCGCGGGCCAGCGGGGAGCCCAGCATCAGCACATCGGCGCCGGCCGCCACGGCCTTGGCGAGCTCGCCACCGCGGCGCATGCCACCGTCCGCGACCACGGGCACGTAGCGTCCGGTCGCATCGAGGTAGTCGTCGCGCGCCGCGGCCACATCCATGATGGCCGTGATCTGGGGCACGCCGATGCCCAGCACGTCGCGCGTGGTGCACGCTGCGCCCGGTCCCACGCCGACGAAGATCGCCGCGATGCCCTGGCCCATCAGCTGGTATGCGGCGTCGTAGGAGGTGGTGTTGCCCACCGCCACCGGGATGCCCATGAGCCGCGTGAACGCATCCAGCTCGAGCGGGTCATAGCCCGTCGCGATGTGGCGCGCGGACGAGACCTGGGACTGGACCAGGAACAGGTCGGCGCCGTGCTCCGCGCACAGCGGCCCGAGCCGACGCGCGGACGCGGGGGTCGAGGCCACCACGGCCTTCGCGCCAGCGGTATGCAGCTCCTCGATGCGGCGTGCGACCAGGTCGTCGCGTACCGGCTGCTGATACGCCTCGGCAAGGAGTGCCTGGACCCCGTCGTCGGGCGCCGCCGCGATGCGCTGCAGGACCGCATCCGGGTCGTCGTAGCGGGTCTGGACACCCTCGAGGTTGAGGACCGCGGCGCCGCCGAGCCGCGCCAGCTCGCCTGCGAACCGGACGTCCACCACCGCGTCCATCGCTGCCGCGAGGATGGGGATGTCGAGGTGGAGGCCCGCGAAGTCGATGGAGGTGTCCACCTCGCTGGGTTCGATGGTCTCCACGCCCGGCGCGAGGGACACGTCATCGAAGCCGTAGGTGGTCCGGATCCGCTCCACGCGGGATGGACGGCGGGGACCGGAGTGGGCGCCCCGCTGGGACTCCTGCATGGTCACGGACACGGTCGATGGCGCCTCCCTGTGCGGGAGTGCCCGGGTGGCGGGTCGGCCGAGCATGGGTCCCGCGTTCCGGCGAGTATACCGGCGTGCCCGTATCGACCACGCCATCGGAGGCCACCCGCACGCACGAGGACCTCGTGACGCTCGGGGACATCCGGCGCGCCGCCGCGGGCCTCTCGGGCATCACCGTGCGCACGCCGCTGATCCCGTTCGGGCGCCCTGTCGCGGGGGACCCTCGGGGGCACCCCCGGTCCTGGATCAAGCCCGAATCGCTGCAGCCCATCGGCGCCTTCAAGCTGCGGGGCGCATGGACCGCCGTCTCGAGCCTGGGACCCGCAGAGCGGTCCCGCGGCGTCGTCGCGCACTCCTCGGGGAACCACGCCCAGGGTGTCGCCCGGGCCGCGCGTCTCCTGGGGGTCCCCGCGGTCATCGTGATGCCCGAGGACGCCCCGGCCGTCAAGGTCGCCGGGGTCCGCACGGATGGCGCCGAGATCGTGTTCGTGGGCACCTCCAGCGACGAGCGGGTGGCGATGGCCGAACGGCTCGTGGCGGAGCGCGGGCTGGTGCTCATCCCCGCGTACGACGACCCCCGCATCATCGCCGGCCAGGGGACCTGCGGCCTCGAGATCGTCGACCAGGTCGCGGAGCTCGGCAACGAGGCCGAGCCGCTGACCGTGCTGGTGCCCATCGGCGGCGGTGGCTTCGCGGCGGGTGTCGCCACCGCGGTCAAGGGGCTCCGACCCGATGCCTGGGTGTTCGGTGTGGAGCCCGAGCTGGCTGCGGATGCCGCGGAGTCGCTGCGGACCGGCGCGATCGTGCGCTGGGGCCCCGAGCTGGTCGGTCGGACGGCGGCGGACGGGATGCGCACGAACGCGGTGGGGGCCATCCCGTTCCGTCACCTGCAGGCGTATCTCGATGGCGTGGTCACGGTCTCCGAGACCGACATCGCGCGGGCGATGGTGCGCGGGGCGCGCGAGGCGCGCCTCGTGATCGAGCCATCCGGGGCGACCACGGTCGCGGCGCTCCTCTTCGACCCGGGGATCGCGGATGCGCCCGGCCATGTCGTGGCCATCGTGAGCGGCGGCAACGTGGACCCCGCCCGATACGAGCAGCTCATCGCCGAGGGCATCGCCGCGGGCGGGTGAGCAGCCCCGCGGGGCCGTCGCGGCAAGGGCTGGCGCATCGGCGCCTCGACCCCTATCATTCGCCTCCGAGGTGGAGGACGCGAAGGCACCCAGTCTGCTCGCGGCCATCCACATCCTCGCCAGGGAAGGCACCCTGGACGCCCGACTGAGTGCGTTCGCCCGCGAGGCGCGGACCGTATCCGGTGGCGTGGGTGCCCTGACCCTGCTGCGCGATGTGGATGGCGGTACCTTCGCGACCCCGGCGGGCGAGCCGCTCGACCTGGACGGAGCCGCGCTCAGCGCCCTGCGCGATGCGGCCGAGGAGCGACAGGCAAGCTGGTCCACGGCGCTGCCGTCCGGCCTCGCCGCGCTCGCGGGTGCCGATCGTGGCTCGATCGTGCCCCTCGTGACGGCGAACGGCGCCGGTCCCGTGGTCCAGGGCGTGCTGGTGGTGGGCGGCGGCGACGCCGAGACGGTCGCGACACGTGACGCCCTGACCGCGCTGGCAGACCTCGCCGCGGTCGCGGTGGAGCATGAGCGGCTCCGGGCGGCGCTCGAGGAGCGCGGCGCGTGGCAGGACCGCGTGGCTCGGATCGACCCGCTCACGGGACTCGCGGACCGGGCGACCTTCCAGCAGATGCTCGAGCTGGAGGTGCTGCGCTCGACGCGCCAGGGCACGGCCCTCGCGGTCGTGCTGGTCGGCGTGGACGAGCTCGAGCCCATCGCAGCGACCCATGGTGGCCGCGTGGCTGATGACATCCTGCGCGTGGTCGCGGCGACCCTCGCGGACGGGCTCCGGCTCGTGGACACCATCGCGCGCCTCGGCCCGGCCGAGCTTGGGGTGATCGCGCCCGGTGACTCGAGCGGCGTGGTCGCGCGACGGGTGATCGATGCGGTGGCCTCGCTGCCCGACGTGGGTGGTGTCACCCCGAGGGTCCGCGCAGGCGTGGCGCATCACCCGAGTGATGGCACCGACGCCGACGAGCTGTTGCGCGCCGCCCAGGGCGCGCTGGCCCAGGCACGCGCGGGCAGCCCCGCCACGATCGTCGGCCTGCGCGCCACCGTCGACGCGGGAGTGGCCCCGGTCTCCTGATCCCGGGTCAGGCGGACAGCGTCCCAGCCAGGACGATGGCCCCCGTCGGCTGCGGCACGCCGCCCGCGGGCTCGACGGTCAGCGCGATGGTGTCGGTCCCCGGGATCGGCTCGAGACCGGCCATGACCGTGACACCGGATCCCGACGGGTCCATCAGCCCCGCGGAGGTGGGCGTCCCGCCCGCGAGGTACCACGCCTGGTAGACCTGGTCGTCCGGGAGGGCCGGCAGGCCCTGGACCATCACGTATCCCGTTCCGGTCGCGGGGATCACGACCATGCCCGATGCCCCGGGCGCCGCGTCCGTGCCCGCGAGCTGCGCCACCGTGGAGGTCGGGTCGGAGGCCGCGGCGACCGCCTGCCGCACGAGGGCCAGCTGCTGGTCGGCATCCGACACCTGGCGCTGGAGCGTCAGGTTCCAGCCTCCCAGCAGGAGCGCGATGACGGCCGCGGCGGCGAGACCGATCCAGACCCAGCGCGACGGCCGTGCCGCGGGCGCAGGCCGCTCGAACGGGACGACGATCGGTGCCGGCGTGACCGCATCGACCACCGGCAGCCGGTCGGGGACCTGGGGCGTGCTCACCACCGCGTCCATGAGCCGCCCACGAAGCTCGGCCGGTGGCCGCACGGGTTCGGCCGAGAGCGCCAGGACGCCCGCTGCCTCGGCGGCTCGATCGATGTCCGGGTGCGGTCGCTCGCACCCAGCGAGGTGCGCATGGACCGGTGCCGCCTCGTCGGGCGTGAGCACATCGAGCACGCACAGCACGGCGAGCTCCTGGGCCTCGGCGCACGTGAGGCCGCCCACGCGGACCTCGCGCGGGTCCATGGCGTCGTGGCCGCTCATGCGGACACCTCCCCGCCGAGCTCGGCACGCAACGCCAGGAGCCCCAGGCGCACCCGGCTCTTCACGGTGCCTAGCGGGATGCCCACCTGGCTCGCGATCTCCTGCTGCGTCCGGCCAGCGAAGTAGGCCAGCTCGAGGACCTCCCGCTGGGCGGCAGGCACGCGACCCAGCGCCTCGCGGAGGGCCATCGCATCGAGCCGCCCGACGACGTCATCCCAGATGTCGGGGACCACGAGGGCCGCGGGCGGCGGGACATCGGGTTCCGGGAGCGCCACGCTGGCACGTCGCCGGCGCAGCGCGTCGATGGCCCGGTGATGGACCAGGGCCAGCATCCAGGTGCGTGCCTTGGCCCGGGCCGGGTCGAAGCGGGACGCATTCCGCCAGACGCCGAGCATGGCCTCCTGGACCACGTCCTGGGCGAGGCCGGCGTCATCGGTGATGCGTATCGCGAGTCCGTACATCGTCCCCTGGTGACGGTCATAGAGCCGTCCGATCGCCTCCGGGTCGCCCTGCGCGGCGGCCAGCAGGAGATCCTCGTCCGTCGGCGTGGTCGTGGTGTCGTCGCCGGTCGCAGGGACGGAGCCCGACTGGCTCATCTGGTGATGCGTACGCCGACGGGATCCGGTTCACCCGTCGCGTCCGCTCCCTCGAGCCGATGCTCCACGATGTCCAGGACCTCGCCGGCGACCTCGGCCTCCGGGCGGGTCCCGTCCACGATACGCCAGCGGCCCGGATCGGCCGCCGCCATGGCGCGATACCCGTCGCGGACCCGTTCGTGGAACGCCCGGTCGAACAGCTCCTCGAAGCGCGTCTCGCCGCCCCGCGCCGCCCCGCGCCGCGCGAGACCGGCCTCCACGGGCACATCGATGAGCACCACCAGGTCGGGGAGCAGGCCGCCCGTCGCGACCCGTTCCAGCTCGGCCAGCCGCTCCAGCGGCACCCCTGCGCCATAGCCCTGGTAGGCCATCGTCGAGGTGGCGTAGCGGTCCGAGACCACGATCTCGCCGCGTGCCAGCGCCGGACGGATGACCTGCTGCACGAGCTCCGCGCGCGCGGCGCTGAACAGGAGCGCGTCCGCGAGGCCGCTGCGCTCCACGACGCCGGACCTGAGCAGCACCTCGCGCAGCGCCTCGCCGATGGGTGTCCCGCCGGGCTCCCTGGTCGCGGTGACGACATGGCTCGCAGCCCGGAGGGACCGCACGAGGCGAGCCGCTGCCCCGGACTTGCCGGCCCCATCGGGACCCTCGAGCACCACGAATGACCCCACCACGCGGTCCACGTCCTCCACGCGTCGCAGTCTACCCGCGCCACCCTCGCGCCCAGGGTGACGCCCGCCCGCTGCCCATCGGGACCACCCCCGATGTCACCCCATCGGGTCATGGCGCGACGCCTGCGCACCGGTCAGGGTGACGAGCGTCCGCAACCTGGAGGCCCCGCATGATCCCCCGACGGCTCGCGCGCTCGTCCGC
>JBEVIK010000067.1:0-8070 GCA_040510715.1 Candidatus Limnocylindrales bacterium | reverse complement strand
GGGTGTCATCCGCACGGCCCATGTCCGCAGTCCCACCATGGCGATCGACCCCATCACCCAGGCTGAGATCGACGAGGTGATCGGGCGACTCACGGACTGAGGATCGCCCTTCCCCAGACGAAGATGGAAGGGTCTCGCGACCAGGAGCGTCATAGACTCGACAACGCCGCACCTCGCGAACGCGTATCGGAAGCTCGGCGTGCAGAACCGGTCGCAGGCGCTGCTGCTGCTGGGAACAGCGAGGGTGTCCACCACCGGTTGAGATCGGACCTCGACGTGCACCGGCCGATCGCGTGAACCGAGGCGACTCTCACGCGGTGAGTCGGTCGAGCAACTCGTCGATCTCGCGCTGGGTGACCTGGTCCACCGTCATCGTGGGGCTCCGGACATAGGCCGTGCGGATGACACCCAGGCGCACCAGCAGCTGCTTGTGGACGTGATAGAACAGGTCGCCGCCCTGGGCGGCAAGCCGATTGACGGCCATGATGGTCGAGTCGAAGATCTCGCGGGCACCGGCCTCGTCGCCGGCGCGGAACCTGGCGAACACCTCGACGAACGCCCCAGGCTGGCTGGAGAACGGCATGGTGCCCTGTGCGCCCCGTCGCAGCTCCTCGATGAAGTAGCTGCCACCCGCACCACCCAGGATGGTGAGCCGGTCGCCGACCGTGGGTGCCATCTCCGCGACCCTGGTGGGCGTGGGCAGGGTCTCGACCTTGATGGCCGTGACGTTCCGGCATTCCTCCGCCAGTCGGAGCGCGAGACCCGGGGGGACGGGCGCCTGCGCGATGTCCTGCAGGATGATAGGGATCCCGACCGCGGCATCGATCGTCCGGTAGTAATCGGCGATCTCGGCACCGGACGCGGGCAGGAAATGGGGTGGGATGACCATCAGCGCGTCAGCCCCCGCGGCCTCGGCCGCCTTGCTGTAGGCCACGGCGAGGTGCGTTCCGGAGGCCCCCGTGTTGACGACCACCGGTACCCGACCGGCCACCTGCCGCACGACCGCCCGCGAGACCAGGTCGCGCTCCGCCTCGGTGAGCTTGAAGATCTCCGAGCCGAGCGCCACACCGAGGCCATGGACACCCGCCGCGATGTCGAACTCGATGAGGCGCTCGAGGCTCTCGATGTCGATCCGCCCGTCCTCGTCGAACGGCGTGATGAGGATGGGGACGACCCCCTCGATCGTTCGGCGCGTCTCGTTCGACGGCGTCATGCGTCTGCCGGTCGCCATGTGGCGGGGTCGACCAGGTTGTCATCGATGTAGTCCCATTCGATCTCGTAGCCCATGCCGGGGGCGGACGGGAGATGGACATACCCATCCGGGTCGATCCCGTCGCATGTGTTCCGGAGATACGGGTGGGGCGCGTCGTAGTCCACGCCGGGCGCCAGCAGTCCCTTCTCGTAGTACTCCGAGGTGTCCTCGGGCGTGGCACCGCAGACCTGCAGGTTCCCCCAACCGGACATGTGCAGCTCACAGCGCAGCCCGTAGGCCTCGCAGACGATGGCCGTCTTGCGAGCCCCGGTGATGCCGCCCCGGACGACATCGATGCGGCTCATGTCACCCGCACCACGGAGGATCCACTCAGCCCGGCTGAAGACCCCGCCCGCGACGATCTCGGGTGCCAGGATGGGGATCGACAGCTCCCGGCTGAGCCTGACATAGCTCTCCACGCGGTACTCCGGCATCGGATGCTCGTACCAGTAGTAGTCGAGCCGCTCGAGCTCCCGGCCGACCTTGATCGCCTCCTCCATCGACATGTACGTCCCCCACGGGTCGTACATCAGCACGTAGTCGGGACCCACGGCCTCTCGCACGAGATGGATGGTCTCGATATCGGCCTTGATGTTGGAAGGCCGTCCGGGCGTCGGCTGCCGCGTGTCGGGATCCCAGTAGTAATGGGGATGGATCTTGTAGGCCCGGTAGCCTTCGGCCTTGCAGGCCAGCGCATGCTCCGCGTAGACGCGCGGCGCGCCGATGTTGGGGTAGGTCGATGCGTACGCCTTCACCCTGTCCCGCGCTCCGCCCATCAGCTTGTAGACGGGCAGGCCACACGCCCGGCCGGCGAGGTCCCAGAGCGCGTTGTCGATGACGCTCGCGACGTTCTCGGGGAAGTTGGCCACCCACAGCCACTTCCAGATCATCTCGCGATCGAACGGGTCCTGATCGAGGAGCAGTGACCGGATGCGGCCCGCGATGAGCCGTTGGTCCACGACGCTGAGCCCCTCGGCGTCGCCGTGGGAGCCACCGCCCAAGAAGTAGCCGGTGGCACCCTCGTCGGTCTCGATAGCGAGGACCGTCTGCATCAGCTCCTGCCGCGGGATCGGACGGGCGTGACCCGTGTCCCAGCGATCGGCGTAGGTCCGAAAGGTCTTGATGGTGAGGTCCTTGATGCGCACGAAGCCTCCCCAGTGCTGGCCTGACCGGTCCGTGGCAGCCGATGCTTGCGTCAGGGCCCTCGGCCAGATTACCGTTGCCGACCGATGACATCGAGGAGGTTGATGGGAGCGGTCACTGCCGTCATGTGGACGGTGGCGACTGCGTCACCCGTCCTGGCCCACGGCGACCATGACGCACACGTATTGGCGCGAGACATCAAGGCCGGTCCCTACGTCGTGTCCCTGTGGCAGGTCTACCCGGATACCGGCGATTCGATGGAGCCACGGCTGATCGTGATGGTCGACGATGGCGCAGCTTCGGCTCCCGTCACGGATGTCTCGGTCGAAGTGGACTCGTCGCCGGTGGCGGTCGCGCCGTCGACCACCACTGCCGATGGGTGGGAGACCAGCCAGGGCGTCGTCAAGGGTGACGTCATCGCGGTCACGATCTCGGATGGCAGCGATGCATGGCGGCTGGAACCGGTCGTCGTGGGCGAGACGGCCACGTCCCTGCTGCCGATGCAGTGGCTGATCTACATCTCCAGCGCCCTGACGGCGGTGACCGCCGTGTGGGTGGCAGCACGGACGGCCCGAGCCTGGCGCCGACCATCACGCTCGGGCGAAACGACCCGACCATCACCACAGGAGGGAGTGGCATGACCGGGACGAGCAGCGCACCCAAGCAGGGCTTCATGGAGAAGCTCAACGGACCGTGGCACGAGCGGGCGTTGTGGGTCTACCTCCTCATCGTGGTCATCCACTGGGTCGAGCACCTGTTCCAGGCCGCCCAGATCTGGATCTTCAACATGCCGCGTCCGGAGGCCCTCGGCGCGCTCGGCTACGCGTTCCCGTGGCTCGTCAGGTCGGAGGTGATGCACTTCACCTACGCCCTCCTGATGCTCATCGGGCTGGTCCTGCTGCGACCCGGCTTCCACGGCGCAGCGCGCACGTGGTGGACGGCGTCGCTCGTCATCCAGGGCTGGCACCTCATCGAGCACACCCTGCTGCAGGCCCAGGCGGTGGCGGGTCAGAACCTGTTCGGCTCCCCCGTGCCCACCAGCATCCTCCAGCAGTTCGTGGCACGCCCGGAGCTGCACCTGCTCTACAACCTGGCCGTGTTCGTGCCGATGGTCGTGGCGGTGTGGCTGCACACCCGTCCGGATCAGGCGGAGGTCAACGCCTGCACGTGCGCGAGCGCACCGGCCCCAGCGGGCATGAAGCTGGCCTGACCCAGCGGCCTGCGTCAGCCCGCCGTAGGTCGTCAGTCGAGCTCTGCTCGCAACCCCTCGTCGACCCTCGCGTGCACGTTCGTGTGCGCTATCGCGGCCGGCATCAGCTCGAACACCGGGACCACTCCGAATCCTTTGAGGGCGAGGTCGAGGCGCTCCCCGAAGGCGAAACCTCGCTCGGTCCCCATGTCGCGGACCACATCGGATACGAAGACATGCCCGGCCTCAGCCGCATCGCAGATCCGGCGCGCGAGGTTGACCGTCGATCCGAACAGGTCGTCGTTGTGGTCCACGGGCTCGCCAGCAGCGATGCCGATCCGGACCCGGAGCGCGCGCGCCGCCCCGTCGGCCACGCGCGTCTCGAACCCAGCCAGGATCCCCATCGAGCACTCCAGGGCGCCGGCCAGGTCATCGAACGAGGCCATGATGCCGTCCCCGGTGTGCTTGACCTCACGTCCGCGCCATGTCACGAGCGATCGCCGGATGATCGTGTCGTGCTCAGCGAGCAACGCCATGAAGGCGCGCTCGCCGACCTGCTGCAGCAGTGACGTCGACCCCTCCAGGTCGGTGAACAGGATCGTCCGGAAAGCGCTGTCGACCGGGCCGTGATCGGCCGGGTCGGCGACGCGGCCCAGGAACCGGAGCACCTCGTCTTCCGAGACCGCGATGATCTCGTTGGGCACGAGACCATGCCCGGCCCGGTGCACCCCCTGCATCGCCGCCGGACCCGGCGCCGTCGCGAGGCAGAACGCCTCCTGGTGATCCGCGTCGAACCAGTAGGCGAGGAAGTGCACGCCGAAGTCCGCCTCGATCGCGATGTCGGTCACATGCGCCTGGGCGACCTCCTCGGCGGTGACGCCCGGCAGATCGTGGCGGTCCATGTAGAGCGGCATCGGTCCCTCCTCCGTCGCGCGACCGTACGAGACGCCCGTCAGCCGACATCATGATCGCCCCAGCTGAGGAACCAGCCGTCCGATGCCGCCAGGTCGCCCGTCCGACTCGACCGGTCGATGACGCAGGCGCGGATGCCGTGCGGCATGAGCCGTCCGGGCAGGCGCCGGAACCCGCCCCGCTCAAGCGTCGCACGGACGCCACCCGCCGACGGTGCGAGCGCCGTGGCGAGGGCGCACCCCTCCTCCCCGAATCGCCGCCGTGCGCGCATGACCAGCAGATCGCCGACGTCCACCCGACCCGGGTCTACGACGAGCTCGACGATGTGGCCGACGCGCATCCCGAATCGATCCTCCGCACGGGTCACGATGTACCCCAGCAGCCGGCCCCCCTCCTCGGCGATATCGAGGTGATACGTTCGAGGACTCTCGAGGTAGCGCCACGTCAGGTAGACGGCGCTGCGGTCCGTCGCCTGTGCCACACCCTGCCTGACGGCGGCCCAGAGCCCGTCGAACCGCTCGTCGACGGCTGAGACCTCGGTCACCACGAGGCCGTCGTCTCCACGGTCGTGCGGTGCCCGGAACACCACGCGGGCCAGGGGTCGTGCGGCCACGGCGGCGATCCTCGCCAACGGTCGCACGCGAAGCGCGCGTGCGGCGATGGGTCCGGCGTCCAGCACGCTCACGTGGATGGGCACGGTGGGTTCGATGGGTCGCCAGCCGAGTCGCTGCGTATACAGCGGGAACGAGTTGTCGTTCAGGAAGGCGATGCTCATGGTGATCGAGCGCCTCACCAGCTCGGGTCCGGCGCGCTCGGCCAGCGCGCGCAGGATGCCTTGTCGCTGGAAGTCGGGGTCGACCATGCTCATGATGGAGAACGCGCCTGGCGTCACCTGGCGGTCGCGCCAGATGGGCACCTCGATCTCGCTGTAGTGACCAACGACCCGTCCGTCGTCCGTCGTCGCCAACCAGATGATCGGTCCAGGGCCGAATGGGCGGCGGATGAACTGCCAATCCCATTGCTCGGCCGTCAGGGGAGTCCCGAAGACCCGCTCGTGCAGCTCCAGGATGGCGGCACGGTCACCAGGCACGTACTCCCGGATGGCCCAGCCGCGCCCATCAGGCATCGATGAAGGGTCCGGCGGGGAGCTCCGCACGGTGAGCGTCGATCCACCGCTCGCACGTCATCAACGGGACCGACGAGAGGATGGCCTCGAGCTTGTCTCGTGTCGTGCCCAGGTTCACGTAGGACTTGAAGGCGCGCATCCGACCCATCGGAAGGCGCGGGTGGTCAGGATCGATCTCGCGCGGGTGCACGTAGAAGACGACGGGTCGATCCTCGGCGCCGAGCCTACGAGCACCCCAGCGGATCACCCAGGACGGGAACAACCGCAGGTAGCCGCCTCCGAACAAGCAGACCCGACGCCCGAGGACGCTCACGACCGAGATGGGCAGCTCCACGACCTCGCCAGCGGCGACCGTCACGCGCCATGGCCGCACGTCCGCCGTCCTCATGCCGCCGTGGCCGCGGCTGGCCGGGAAGACCGAGGAGTCGTACGTGAACCCAGCGTCGTGGAGCTCGTCGAAGACCCACGGGGTCGCCGGCACGAACGAGAAGCCCGGTGCGCGATATCCCAGGACCGCGCGGCCGGTGAGTCCTTCGATGATCGACTTCGACCGGCGGATGTCCTCTCGGAACCCGCGACGCCCGGCGTCGTAGACGAGCTGGTGTGCATATCCGTGGCTCGCGATCTCATGGCCACGACCGGCGGCCTCCCTGACAAGGTGGGGGAACCGCTCGGCCACCCAACCCAGAAAGAAGCACGTCGCGAAGACGTGGTGCCTGTCGAGATCGTCGAGCAGCACGTTCAGATTGCGCTCGACCCGAGACGGAAGCGTCGGCCACACGTCGATCTGCGGAGCGCTCGGGATGTCCAGGATATGGAACCAGTCCTCGACATCGATGGTGATCACGTTGTCCATGTCACTCACGTCCCCGTGGCGACTGATCAAGCCCGTTCGGGGGTCACCCCTTGCGGGCGCTCCGAGCCTTGGAGGTCTTCCGCTTCGGGAGCGCCGCTTCGACGCCCTCAGCGGCGCCGACCTCCTCGGCGCCCTGGGCGACCATCACGACGGCCGCGCCCGCGAGCTGGCGCGTGGCTCCCGCCTCGGCCCGTGCGGCCGACAGCTCCGCCACTCCCGCGGCGGCCGTGCGCACGCCCGCGGCGGCGGCATCGTCGCGAGCGTCCTGCAGTGCGTCCGCGACCTCGATCTCCTGCAGCCCCTCGGCGAGCTCCGCCATCCCCAGCGCGCCGAGGCGCTCCGCCATCGAACCCATGCCCTGGGCGAGCGCCGCGGCCGCCATGGCGCGTCCGATCTCATTGACACCCAGGCCGCGCAGCTGTCGACCCTTGACGCTCAGGAAGTCCGAGAGGACCGGCATCCCCATGAGGCCCACGACATCGCTCGCGACCCGCAGCTGTCCCGAGAGTGATGCGAGGAGCATGCCTCGGTCGAGGTCGTCGACGGTCACGGCCGCCATGAGGGCCGCGACGGCGGCGGCGTCTTCAGCCGCATCGACCGTGACCACACCGGCCGCGGCCTGGCGGACGCCCCGCCTCGCGGCGACGCCACTCAGGTCATCGAGCGCCTGCGACGTTCGCAGCTGGTCCGCTCCGCGGGTGACGTCCGCCGCACCCTGTGCTGCCAGGGCGACCGTCTCACGCGCTGCGGTGCCCGCCGCGTCGAGCAGCCCAGCGCCGGCCTCCAGGTCCTCCGTGCCGACCTTCCGTGCGGCCGCGGCTCGGGCACGAGTGGGTTTGCGTGTGGTCGCCATGGGTCCCCTCCTTCGTCGTCGTGACGGCCTCAGAGGGCCGTAGCGCTGGTCTGACCGATATCGGTGAGCGTAGCCTCCCCGGCTACCTGGCGTCCCTCGTGGTTCGGTCAGGACTCCGGGTCGTACATGAGCTCGCGGACCTCCTGCGAGCACCGGCACGCGACCGCGATCTTCGCGGCCCACGCCTCGGCATCCTCTCGTGATGGCACGTCGATGATCGAGAAACCGCCGATGTATGACGTGGTGCCCGGGTACGGACCGGAGCTGACCGTGCCGTCAGTGGCGACCGTGCTCGCCTCGTCGTGGTCGAAGAGCCCTGCGCCGAAGACCCAGACACCGGCTGCCTTCGCTTCGCGGACCACCGCGTGCGATTCTTCGGCGACATCGGGCAGGTCCTCGTCGGGGAAGGTCATCGCGCCTTCGGGGAACGAGATCAGGTAGCGCGTCATCGGATGCCCCCACAGGGAATGCCCAATCCTGACACGACACGGCGCCGACGCGTCGCATGATCTCGCCATGGACGAGCCCCGGCCCGTCGAGTCCCTCCTCGACGACTATCCCGCCGCCATCCGCGAGACAGGCCTGGCGCTCCGATCGCTGATCCTCCGCACGGTGCCCGGCACCGTCGAGAAGATCCGTCCGGGATGGCGCTGGATCGCCTACGCACTGCCCGAGGGCAGGCGCGTCCGGAACTTCGCGTGGATGGGCCCCGAGCACAAGCACATCCACCTCGGCTTCG
>JBEVIK010000066.1:0-6292 GCA_040510715.1 Candidatus Limnocylindrales bacterium | reverse complement strand
CGCTCTGGGCGTCCCCTCAGACCTCCTTGTACTCGCCCTCGACCGTCTCGTCCTCGGTCGCGCCGTCACCGGCACCGGGTGCCGAGCCGGTCGTCTCGTAGGCCGCGGCGCCCACCTTCTGGATCGCCGTGGCCAGGGCATCCGCCGATGAGCGGACGGCGCCCAGGTCGGTGCCCTTGAGGGCCTCGCGAACCGCCTCGACCTTCTGCTCCACGTCCGCCTTGTCCGCGGACGGGACCTTGTCACCCAGGTCGCGCAGGGTGCGCTCGGCCTGGAACGCGAGGGCGTCGGCCTGGTTGCGGGTCTCGACCTCCTCGCGCCGCTGGCGGTCCTCCTCGGCGTGCTCGCGCGCCTCGTTGACCATCCGGTCCACGTCCTCCTTGGAGAGCATGGACGACGCGGTGATGCGGACCTGCTTCTCCTTGCTGGTGGCGCGGTCCTTGGCCTTGACGTCGAGGATGCCGTTGGCGTCGATGTCGAAGGTCACCTCGATCTGGGGCACGCCACGCGGAGCGGGCGGGATGCCGTCGAGGATGAAGGTGCCCAGGGTCTTGTTATCACCCGCCATGTCGCGCTCGCCCTGGAGGATATGGATCTCCACCTGGGGCTGGTTGTCGCTGGCGGTCGAGAACACCTGGCTCTTGGACGTGGGGATGGTCGTGTTGCGCTCGATGAGCCGCGACATCACGCCGCCCAGGGTCTCGATGCCCAGGGACAGCGGGGTCACGTCGAGGAGCAGCACGTCCTTGACCTCGCCCGCGAGGACCCCCGCCTGGATGGCAGCGCCGACCGCCACCACCTCGTCGGGGTTGACGCCCTTGTGGGGCTCCTTGCCGCCGAACATCTTCTTGACGGCTTCCATGACGGCGGGCATGCGGGTCATGCCGCCCACGAGGATGACCTCGTCGATGTCCGAGGGCTTGAGCCCCGCATCCTTGAGCGCCTGGGTGACGGGCTGCGAGGTGCGCTTGACGAGGTCCGCGACGAGGTCCTCGAGCTTGGCCCGGGTGAGCGTCACCACGAGGTGCTTGGGACCCGAGGCGTCCGCCGTGATGTACGGCAGGTTGATCTCGGTCTGGGTCGCAGACGAGAGCTCGATCTTGGCGCGCTCGGCGGCTTCCTTGAGACGCTGCAGGGCCTGCTGGTCCTTCGAGAGGTCCATGCCCTGGTCCTTCTTGAACTCGCCCAGCAGCCATTCGATGATGCGCTGGTCGAAGTCGTCGCCGCCCAGGTGCGTGTCGCCGTTGGTCGCCTTGACCTCGAACACGCCGTCGCCCAGCTCGAGGATCGAGATGTCGAAGGTGCCGCCGCCCAGGTCGTAGACGGCGATCTGCTCGTCCTTCTGCTTGTCGAGGCCATAGGCCAGCGCGGAGGCGGTGGGCTCGTTGATGATGCGCTTGACATCGAGGCCCGCGATGCGTCCGGCGTCCTTGGTGGCCTGGCGCTGCGTGTCGTCGAAGTACGCGGGCACCGTGATGACCGCCTCGGTCACCTTCTCGCCCAGGTAGGCCTCGGCGTCCGCCTTGAGCTTCTGGAGGATCATCGCCGAGATCTCGGGCGGGCTGTAGGTCTTGCCGTCGCCCACGAGGACCTTGATGCCGTCGCTCTTGGCGTCCTTCTCGACGGTATAGGGCACGAGCTCCCGCGAGCGCTGGACCTCGGTGTCGTCCCAGCGACGGCCCATAAAGCGCTTGATGGAGTAGATGGTGCTGGTGGGGTTGGTGATGGCCTGGCGCTTGGCGATCTGGCCGACCAGCCGCTCACCCGCCTTGCTGAAGGCGACGACCGAGGGGACGGTGCGACCGCCCTCCGCGCTGGGGATGACGACGGGTTCGCCGCCCTCCATCACCGCGACCACGGAGTTCGTGGTCCCCAGGTCGATGCCGATGATCTTGCCCATGGGTCTGGATGCTCTCCTTGGTGGGGCCCGACGGCCCCGATGCTGTCAGTGCGTGTCGATGTGTCAGTCGTTGGTGGTCGGTGGTGCGGCAGGGGGCGTCGCCACGACCACGAGCGCGGGTCGGAGGACCCGGTCGCGGAGCTGGTAGCCCTTCTGGAGCTCCCGCGTGACGGTGCCCTCGGCGACCTGGTCGGTCGGCTCCATGCTCACGGCCTCGTGGAGCCGGGGGTCGAAGGACTGGTCCACCGAGATGATGGCCGTCACCCCCTCCGACTCGAGGGCGCCCACGAGCTTGCGCTCGATCGCCTCGATGCCCTCGACCCAGGGCGAGGCCTGCTCGTCGGGCGGCACGTGCTCGAGCGCGCGCGCGAGATCGTCGGCGACACCCAGGACCTTGCGCAGGAGCGCCTCGGTCGCGCTCGCCTGGCCGGCGTACTTCTCCTCCTCGGCGCGCCGCCGGTAGTTGGCGAAGTCGGCCGCCGTGCGCAGCTCGCGCGCCTTGAGCGACTCGAGGTCGGCGCGCACGGCCTCCACCTCGGCCTCGGCGACCTCGGCACGCACCTGCAGCTCCGCGATCTGCTCCATGAGCCCGGATGCGGACGTGTCGATCGACGCGATGCGCTCCTCGGCACGGGTCATCGGTCGGCCGTCCGGCGCGGGACCGTCGGTGTCATCGTCGTGTGCTTCCCCATTGATGGGCTTGGGATCGCTCATACGTACAGGTGGTCCACCAGCTCGTTCATGAGGCCACTCACATATCGGACGGTCGAGATGGCGTGCGGGTACGCCATGCGGGTGGGGCCAAGGACACCCACGACCCCGACCGCGCGGCCAGCCCGGCCGTAGGGTGCCAGCACGAGCGACACGTCATGCATCCCGCTGTGCTCGTTCTCGGTGCCGATGATCACGTGGACCTTGCCGCTGCGCGTCAGCTGCGGCATCAGGTCTCCGAGGTATGCCCGGTCCTGGAGCACTCCGAACACCCGCCGGAGCGTCTCCGACCGAGCGAACTCGGGTGCGTCCATGACGTTGAGCAGGCCATCGCTGAAGACGTCCTCGACCGCGGATGCGTCGAACTCGCGCATCAGCTGGACGACGCGGGCGGTCGCCCGGACGAGGACCGGGTCCACCGGCGGCTGGGCCGCTCCGAGCTCGGCCAGGACGTTCGAGACCCCGTGGGCGGAGCGACCGGCCAGCAGCTGCGCGAGCGTCCGCGAGGCGTCCTCGACCTGCTCGTCGGTGTATGGCCGCTCCGTGGCCAGGACCACCTGGCGGACCGGGCCTTCGGTGAGGATGACCACGAGGCTCAGCGTGCGCGGGCCGGCCGGCGCCAGGTCCACCCGGCGGATGCGGCAGGAGGGCGGCTTGGCCGCGGTCGCGATACCCGCGACATGGGTCGCCGTGGCGAGCGTCGCGGCGGCGAGCCGGAACCACTGGTCGGTGGCGTAGTCGATCTGTCCGAACTGGTGGCGGATCATGAGCTGCTCGACGGGCGCGAGGGCCACGGCGTCCGTGATGGACTCGACGTAGAGGCGATAGCCCTTGTCGGTCGGCACGCGACCCGCGCTGGTGTGCGGGTGGTCGAGGAACCCGAGGTTCTCGAGCTCCGCCATCACGTTTCGGACCGTGGCAGGGCTGACCCCCAGGCCGTAGCGGGTGACCAGGGCCTGGCTCCCCACCGGCTGGGCGGTGGCCACGTATTCCTCGATGATGGCCCGCAGGATCGCCTCGGAGCGGGGCTCCAGCGGACCGGGTCTGTCCTTGCGACGCGCCATGGTCCTCTGACTCCGGCCGCTGGCCCCTGGGAGAGGCTCGTCGGCTGGTTCCCGGTTGGTTAGCACTCTCGGGTGGCGAGTGCTAACTCGTTGGCGTGCATCGTAGCAGCCGCCTCTCCCAACGTCAACGCGCGTGGTCGGACACCGTCGCCTATCCTCGACCGGCCACGGAAGGGATGCCGCTGGTTCGGGGGGAGGCCACAGGACCATGCTCGTCGCGATGTCCATCGGAGCCACGGAGGCCCAGGTCGCGGCCGTCGAGGACCACATCCGGTCGGTGGGCCTGACGCCCCATGAGAGCCGGGGCATGGAGCGCGTCGTCATCGGCGTGGTCGGGGATGTCGCCGTGCGGCGCGACCAGGTGATGAACCACCTGCTGTCGATGCCAGGCGTGGAGACCGTCACCCCCATCAGCCGGCCATTCAAGCTCGCGTCCCGGGAGTTCCACCCCGGGGACACGGTCGTCCGTGTCCGCGACCGAGCCATCGGCGACGGCAGCCTGACCATCATGGGTGGCCCATGCTCGGTGGAGAGCCGCGAACAGCTGCTCGAGACGGCCGACGCCGTCCTCGCGGCGGGGGCGACGGTGCTGCGGGGAGGCGCGTTCAAGCCGCGCACCAGCCCGTACGCCTTCCAGGGGCTCGGCGTGGAGGGCCTCCGGTATCTCTCGGAGGCACGCGAGCGGACCGGCCTCGCCGTGATCACCGAGGTGATGGAGCCCGGCGATGTCCCGGTGGTGGCCGAGCATGCGGACATCCTCCAGGTCGGCGCCCGCAACATGCAGAACTTCCCGCTGCTGACCGCGGTGGGTCGGACCAGGATGCCCGTGATGCTCAAGCGGGGCCTCGCCGCCACCATCGAGGAGTGGCTGATGTCGGCGGAGTACATCCTGTCCACGGGCAACCAGCAGGTCCTCCTGTGCGAGCGCGGCATCCGCACGTTCGACAGCTACACCCGCAACACGTTCGACCTGACCGCCATCCCGCTGCTCCACCACCTGGCGCACCTGCCGGTGATCGCCGATCCGTCGCACGCCACGGGCAAGCGCTGGCTCGTCCGGCCGATGGCCCTCGCGGCCGTGGCGGCGGGCGCCGACGGCATCATGGTCGAGGTCCACCCCCATCCCGAGGACGCGTTGTCCGACGGGGAGCAGTCACTGACGCTCGCCCAGTTCGGTGATCTCGCGCCCGTGCTCCAGCAGGTCCATGACCAGGTCCGTGGCCTCGATGCGGTGCCGGGCCGGGGCGAGCCCGCGACCATCTGAGCTCGCTGACGGGATCCACGCGGCGCTCCCCCGGGCACCTCGGGCCCAGGGGTCGCCTGACGTGGCTGCTGTTCCTGGTCGGTGCCGCCGGCTCGTACCTGCTCAACGGGATGGGCGCCATCCTCGCGTCGATCCAGGACGAGCGGGGCGCGAGCCGAGCCGAGGTCGGCCTCTATCCCACCCTCTTCGCGGCCGGGCTCATCGTCATGGGCTTCGTGGCCGACCGGATCATCGCGCGGATCGACCGACCGGTCGCCCTGCGACTCTCGATCGTCGGCATCATCGCGGGGGCCTGGCTCCTGGCCGTCCCCGACCGCACGGTCTCCTCGCTCGGTGCGGTCGTCATGGGTGCGTCCGGTGGGCTGATGATCACCCTGACGCCGGTCATCATCGCGGCCCTCCATCCGCGCCGGACCGTGGGCATCTTCGGAGAGCTCCAGGCGGCCAACAGCGCCGCGTCCGTGGTCGCGCCGCTGGTCATCGGTCTCGCCCTGGGGCTGGGCCTCGGGTGGCGGCCCGCGTACCTCCTGCCCACGCTGGTGATGGCGCTCATGCTGCCGTTGCTCGCGGGTATCCCCCGCGCCCGGCGCACGCACCACGACGTCACCCCGGCGCCCGTCCCGCGTCCGGCCGCCGGACGAGCACGGTCGGTGGCTCGCTGGCTGGACATCCTGATCGCGGTGGGCGCCGAGTTCTGCATGGTGTTCTGGGCGGCGTCCGCGTTCCGGGACTGGCACGGCGCGAGCGACGATGTCGCGGCGGCCCTCACCGCGATGTTCCTCCTGGGCATGGCCTCGGCGCGCGCGGTCGCGACACCGGTGACCCGGGTCGTGCCCGAGGCGTGGCGGCTCGTGACCGGTGGGTGCCTCGTCTCCCTGGTCGGGTTCGCCGTGTTCTGGGCGGGTCCCTCGATCCCGATCGCGGCGGTGGGCGCCATCGTCGTGGGCCTTGGCCTCGGTCTCCAGTACCCGGTGCTGCTCCCACTGTTCGTCTCGGGGTACCCCGACGCACCCGATCGCGCGGCGGCGCGTGGGGCGCTCGCCTCGGGGCTGGCCATCGGCGGGGCGCCCCTCGTGCTCGCCTACCTGTCGGACCGGCTGGGCCTCCACGAGGCCTACCTCATCGTGCCGCTCCTACTGGCCCTGCTGGCGGTGCGCGTCGGCATGCGCCGGGAGCTGGGTCCGCGGCCGAGCGAGCCCACGACTGCCGAGATGCCGACGTCGGCGTGACCACTCAGCCGCCCGAGGGCGTCGCCCAGTACGTCTCCCAGAGGTAGCGCCGCGGGGTCACGCCACTGTCGTGGATCGCAGCCGCGACGTCCCGGCCGACGTAGCGGTAGTGCCACGGCTCGTA
>JBEVIK010000065.1:0-8420 GCA_040510715.1 Candidatus Limnocylindrales bacterium | reverse complement strand
GTGCTGGTGGGTCAGGCCGCAGTTAGGCCGTTCTGAAGCCAGGGTCCTAGGACGTTTCGCCTAGGGCCCTCGGGGGGCACCAGAGCGATACTCGGCGCACCAATCCCGAGCGATGTGGAGCGGGTCGCCGCGTGACGAGACCCATCTGGCTTCTCATTGCTGTGGTCGTCTCGATGGCCACAGTCATGACGGTCGCCGCCTTTGCCTTGCAGCCCCTGCGTGGCCCCTTCGCGGGCCCCCAGGGGCTCTTGGTGTTCGGATTCTGGACAACCCTCACGCTCATCGCGTCCGCGTCGCCGGTCAAGTTGCCGCGCGGTCCTGCGGTGAGCGTCTCGTCTACCCCGATCCTTGCCGCAGGCTTCTTGGGTGGCCCCACGGCCGCTGCGTTGGTCGCGGCTATCGGGACAATCGAGGCTCGGGAGGCTCGCGGTGACGTGCCTTGGTACGGGACGCTGTACAACCATGCGGCCCTGGTCATCTCAGGGATAGTTGCGGCAATCCTCTTCGAGGCACTGGGTGGCGCGGCAATCTGGGTAGAGCCAGTTAACTCCCTAGCTGCTGCTCTCGTAGCTGGATGCGCGTTCATACTCGCTAACGAACTCCTAAGCGGTGCCGCCATCGCCTTGCGTGAAGGCAGACGTTTCGCTTCGGTGCTGCGCTCCGACCTCGTCCTCTATGGGTTGGCCTTGCTCGGCCTTGTGCCGCTGGCGTGGTTGATGGCATACGCTTACGCCCCTCTCGGGCCCTTCGTCGCGCTAGTCGTTGCGCTGCCGCTCTACACGACCCGTGCCGCGTACCAGTCGGTGGTCGAACTGCGGCGGATGTTCACGCAGACCGTGCGAGCACTGGCGTCCGCCATCGACGCACGCGACCCGTCCACCAAGCGCCACTCGGAGCACGTCTCGGGCATCGCCGTCGAGATCGGCCAGGAGATGGGCGTCACGGAGGCCGAGCTGGAAGTGCTCGAGTGGGGCGGCCTGTTCCACGACATCGGCAAGATCGGCATCTCCGACGCTGTCCTGCTCAAGCCGGGCCGGCTCGACCGCGAGGAACGCATCGAGATGAACCGCCACCCGGTCAAGGGCGCCGAGATCCTCGCCAACGCCGACCGACTGCGCCAGGTCGTGCCGCTCGTCCGCTTCCATCACGAGTGGTACAACGGCTCGGGCTACCCCGACCGGCTCATCGGCGAGGAGATCCCGCTGCTGGCGCGCATCCTCGCGGTCGCGGACGCGTTCGAGGCGATGACCGCGGTCCGGCCCTACCAGCCGCGCCCCAAGTCGCTGGAGCAGGCCATCGAGGAGCTCCAGCGCTGCTCGGGCACCCAGTTCGACCCCAAGGTCGTGGATGCCTTCGTCCGCACCCGGACCGCGCGCGGCCTGGGCGAGATCGCGGCCGACCCGACGCGCGACCTGCGACCCCCCGACCCCACCCTCCGACTCCCCCAGGGGACGGCTCCCGGCACTGCCCGCTGACGCGGGCACCCGCCTCCCACGACGCCCCGGCCCGGATCCCCGGCTACCATCGGGGCATGCCGCGACATTCCCTGATGACCGTCCATGCCCACCCCGACGACGAGACCATCGGCACCGGTGGGGTCATGGCGCGCTACGGGCGCGCCGGCGATCGGGTCATCTGCGTCACGTGCACGGGTGGCGAGGAAGGCGAGATCGTGGTCCCGGAGATGGACACGCCGGAGAACCACGCCCGCCTGGCCGAGATCCGCGCCGAGGAGCTCCGGGTGGCGCTCGAGGCCCTCGGGCCCATCGAGTCGCGACGCCTCGGCTTTCGCGACTCGGGGATGATGGACACGCCCGCCAACGAGACCGATGGCAACCTGTGGCGCGCGGACGTGGACGAGGCCGCAGGCCGCCTGGTGCACGTCGTGCGCGAGCTCCGACCGCAGGTCATCGTGAGCTACAACGACTTCGGTGGTTACGGGCACCCGGACCACATCCGCGCCGCGCAGCTGGCGGTGCTGGCGTTCGAGCGCGCGGGCGACGCGGCGTGGTACCCGGAGCAGATCGCGGACGGACTCGAGGCATGGCAGCCGCTCAAGCGCTACCAGATCGTGATGGACCTGGGCCGCCGACACGAGCTCATGGAGCGGCTCGAGCAGCGGGGCGTCCGGACCTGGCTGACACCGGAGCCGGACGAGACCGACGAGCAGCGGCAGGAACGCGAGGCGTTCCTGGGCCGGATGCAGGACGCCCAGGGACCCCGGACCACCTCGGTGGATGTCTCGGAGCAGATCGAGCGCAAGCTCGACGCGCTGCGCGCGCACGTGACCCAGATCCGGCCGACCGATTTCTTCCTCGCGATGACCCCCGACGAGTGGCGGGAGTTCGTGCCCACCGAGGACTTCACGCTCGCCGAGTCGAAGGTGGGCGTCCGCATCCCGGAGGACGACCTGTTCGCGGGGCTTCCGACCGAGGACTGACGCCTACCAGTCGGAGATCTTCTTGGACGCCTTGCGGATCTCGTCCATGACCGCCTTGCCATCGTCGCGTGCAGGGTCGAGCAGGTTCGGCTGTGCCTGGTCGTGGGTCAGGAACGGGTGCATCCGGATCTGGGCGAGGCGGTCTCCGGCGAACGTCATCTCGGCCAGGACGCCCTCCATGGTCGCCGTGGACCAGTTCTGGTCGAAGATGAAGTTGCCCAGCGAGTAGAACACGGGCATCCCGTCGATGTCCCCGATGCCACCGGGCACGTGCGAGTGGGCGCCGATGACGACGTCCACGCCCATCCGCTCCCAGCGCGCCGCGAGGCGCTCCTGGTAGTCGACCCGGCGCCGGGTGTACTCGCGACCCCAGTGCGGGAACACGATGAGCACGTCGGCTCGCTTGCGCGCGTCCCGGATGGCATCGAAGGCGGCATCCGATTTGCAGATCAGGGCGCCCGCCCGCGATCCGGTGGCCCGGGTGGGGCCGGTCGAGAACTGGTTGCAGGAGACGATGGCGACCGTCACGCCATCCACTTCGAGGTACGCGGGTCTCGCCGCGGCCTTCAGGTCCTTGCCGGCGCCCGCGTGACGGATGCCATACCGGTCGAGCGTCTTGATGGTGTTGAGGACACCCGGCTCGCCGTAGTCGCGGATGTGGTTGTTGGCGAGCGACAGGAAGTCGATGCCGGCACGCGTGAAGATCCGGGTCAGGTCCGGCTTGCCGCTGAAGGTCAGCCCATCGAGGTGGTAGGTCCAGTTGGTGGGCGTGGGCTGCTCGTGGTTGGCGATGGCGAGGTCGGCGTCCCGCACCAGCGCCCGCACGACCCCTTTGGGTCCCGATAGCCGATAGACGGGCACGGAGTTGCCCTCCGCGCGCGGGCAGCTGGGGCAGATGTGGTGCCCGGTCACGCGCGCGGTGCCGCCGTCGAAGGGGTAGTCCACCCCCTTGCCGCGGGCCTCGACGCGCTCGTAGATGCCCCGGTCGGTGAACGAGTCGCCGCCCGCGACCAGGGTCCACGTGTCCCCTTGCCGCCAGGCATCCTCCGCGGCCACCTCGACGCGCGCGGTCAGCGGCCAACGTCCGATGCCGGTGACGCGGTCATTGCCGAACAGCTCCCGGCCGTCGATGCCCAGCGCCCTCACGGAGGGCCGGACATCGGTCGCTCGCAGGATCCCCAGCGCGTTGCCCCGCTTGACCGCGTTGATGATCGCGGACGGCCGGGCCTCCCGCACCGACGCGGGGATGGTGATGTCCAGCGCGTCCTCGAGCGCTGCCCGGTCCCCGTTCGGGATGAGCACCCGGTTCCACTCCACGTCCCGGCCCCGGAGCGCGCGCTCGAGGGTCTCCATCGGGATCGACTCGCGGGTCCCCCAGAACCGGACCACCGGCACGAACGGCATGTCCCGCGCGGAACCCTCGAGGGGGGCCTGGCTGGCCGGAGCGCTCGGGTCGACGCTCGGGGCCAGCGTCGGCTCGAGACAGCTGGGGGCGATGGGTGCGACGGATGCCGGCACCGAGGATGGAACGAGCGACGGCACGGGCACCGGGCTCGTGATCGCGGTGCTGGGATCCGGGCTGCCGAGGTCGACCGGGTCGCCACATGGCGGCACCGGGACCTGGGTGGGTGCGATGGAGGCGAGGGGCGCCGCGGATGCCGGCGGGGTCGTCGGCTGCTCGGCCTGGGCCAGCTCGATGACATCGGCAGCGGCCGCACCCGGGAGGAGCGCGGCGGTCGAGGGTGCGCTGGTCGGAGGGACCGGGGTGACGACCGTGCCAGCCGACGGGGCGGGTGACGCGGCGTCCTGCTCGAGGGCGGTCAGCGCTTGGGCGATGAACCCCAGGGCGCCTACGAGGAACAGGACCACGAACGCGACGACCAGCAGCCGCGAGACGGGGGATCGGGGGGGCGGCGGGGGGTCGCTCGCGCCCTCGGCCGACGAGGAGGGGGTGGGTGCTCGACGCACGGCGGACGTGTCCGGGTGGTCGGCGGGGGGCATCTGCGGGAGGTCCTCCGGGCGCTCCGCTGTCGCGCGAGCGACGGCGGGACGGTGCCGAACCGCATTGGGGATGGCGGACCCGACCGGATTCGAACCGGCGATCTCCAGCGTGACAGGCTGGCATGTTGGGCCGCTACACCACGGGTCCGTGCGGCGAACGCGGAGTCTAGCAGGAAGTCGGGTTATCCTCGTCGACCGATGCCCGAGCTCATCGACCTGCGATCCGACACCGTCACCCAGCCGTCGCCGGCGATGCGCCAGGCGATGGCCGCTGCCCGCGTGGGCGACGACGTGTTCGTGGACGACCCCACCGTCATCGAGCTCGAGGCGACCGCCGCCGCGCTCCTCGACAAGGAGGCCGGCCTGTTCGTGGCGAGCGGCACCATGGGCAACCTCGTGAGCCTCGTGGCGCACGTGCCCCGGGGCGGCGAGATCATCGCTGACGCGAACTCCCACACGGTCCTCGATGAGCAGGCCGGTCACGCCGTCATCGTCGGCGCGTCCGTCCGCCAGCTCCGATCCGGTGCGGACGGGACCATGGACCCCGCAGCGGTGCGCGACGCGTTCCGCAGCGATGACATCCATGAGCCGGTCACGTCCCTCGTCATCCTCGAGAACACGCATGCGAGCTCGATGGGCCAGCCGCTCGACGCCGCCTACACCGCGGCGATCGCGGCGATCGCCCACGAGCACGGGGTGCCGCTCCACATCGACGGTGCTCGCCTGTTCAACGCTGCCGTCGCGCTGGGCGTGCCGGCCCGCGAGCTGGTCTCCACGGCGGACTCGGTGACGTTCTGCCTCTCCAAGGGCCTCGCCTGTCCGGTCGGGTCGGTCGTCGTGGGCTCCCCCGACTTCATCGCTCGCGCGCGTCGCGCGCGCAAGCTCGTGGGCGGCGGCATGCGCCAGGTGGGCGTCCTGGCAGCCGCCGGGCTGGTCGCGCTGCGCGCTGGTCCTGATGGCATGATCGACCGGCTCGCCGAGGACCACGAGCACGCCCGGATGCTCGCCGAGGGCATCGCGTCCGTGCCCGGTATCAGCGACCTGGACCCGACCCGGGTCCGGACGGACTTCGTCATCTTCCGGGTGCCCGATCGAGTGGCGTTCCTGGATGCCATCGAACGGGAGGGTGTGCTGATGGTGCCGTGGGGGAACCACGCGGTCCGGGCGGTGACGCACTACGGGGTCGGGAAGGCAGACATCGCCCACACCATCGACGTGGTCGCCCGGGTGATGCGCGGTGCCGTGCCCGTGGCGGTCGCCTCGTGACGACCACGCCGTCCCGCACCCGGGAGCTGCTCGACTCCATCGCCGTCCCGGTCATCTCCACGGACGCCGACCGGACGTTCGCCACGCTGGTGCGGGCGCACTTCGAGGACCTCCTCGAGCGCGAGCCGGTGTACGCGACGTACCTGGGTATCCACGAGATGGATGACCGCCTGGGTGACATGTCGCGTGACGCCCACCTGGACCTCGTCGCGGCCGAGAAGCGATTCCTCGCCGACCTCGAGGCGATCGACAGGGCAGGGCTATCGGCCCCGAACACGCTCGAGTGCGAGATGGCCATCCTGGGAGCCCGGCGGCTCATCTTCGACGAGGAGGTCCACCGCACCTGGGAGCGCCGGGTCACGGCAGGCGAGACCCTGGGCGATGCCCTGTTCCTGCTGTTCGCACGCGACTTCGCACCGTTCCCCGAACGCCTCGATGCCATCGCCGCCCGGATGGAGGCGGCTCCTGTGGCTCTCACGCAGGTCCGCGACCGCCTCGCGGACGACCCCGTCGCCCTGTGGCTCGAGCTCGAGCTGGAGGCCGTGGCGAGCTTGCCCGGGTTCTTCGACCTCATCCTCGACACGGCCGCTGGCGCTTACCGCGACGACACCCGCTTCCGGCGCCTCGAGCGCGCCGCGGACGGCGCCAAGTCGGCCCTCGAGGACTACGGGGCATGGATCCGGGAGCAGCTGCCGCGCGCCGGCACCGAGTTCGCGCTGGGTCGGGAGCAGCTCGACGAGCTCATCGGCCTGCGCGCGTTCGACGGCCTGACCGCTGACGAGATCCTGGACATCGGCTGGCAGCAACTGGACCTCAACCATGCCGCCCGACGCGACGCAGCTGCCGAGCTCGACCCGACGGCGTCCGAGCAGGAGGTGCTCGAGCGCGTCAAGGGCGACCACCCCGCGACGTTCGACGAGGCGCTCGCCGAGTACCAGGACGTGATGTCGCGTGCCAGGGCGTTCGTGGAGCAGCAGGGCCTCGCGACCATCCCCGACGACGCGCCCCTCGACGTTCTGGCGACACCGGACTACCTGCGCCGGATGACCCCGTTCGCGGCGTATTTCGCACCGGCTGCCTTCGACCGGCCGCGCCGCGGCATCTACATCGTCACCCCATCGGTGGACGATGACCCGGGAGCGATGCTCGAGCACAACCGGTCGTCCATCTCCAACACCAGCATCCACGAGGCGTACCCGGGGCACCACCTCCAGCTGTCGGCAGCGCTGGAGCGACCCACCCTCACGCGGCTCATGATCGATGCCCCCGAGTTCGTCGAGGGCTGGGGGATGTACAGCGAGCAGATGATGCGCGAGCACGGCTTCGACGCCACGCCCTCGCATCGCATGGCGCTCGCGACCGACGCCATCTGGCGCGCCTGCCGGATCATCCTTGACATCCGGCTCCATCGGGGCGAGATCGGGACCGCGGAGGCGACCGACTTCCTCATCGAGCACACCGGGTTCGAGCGGCCCAACGCGGAGGCCGAGGTCCAGCGCTACACCTTCACGCCCACCTCCCAGCTGTCCTACATGCTGGGAAAGGTGCTCATCCTGCGCCTGCGCGAGGACGAGCGGCAGCGACTCGGCGATAGGTTCTCGCTGCGCGGGTTCCACGACGCGCTGCTGTGGACCGGCAGCATCCCGCTGAGCTTCCATCGGCGCTTCCTCGCCGGCGAGGGCGGCGGTCCCTTCCGGCCAGCGCCGGTGCGCTGATGCTGGTCATCCCCAGCATCGACCTGACGGGGGGTCGGTCCCGCCTGGTGTGGTGGCCGGGCGCCTCGGCCGGTGCCGGGGCCCCGACCGACCGGCCCGACCGCATCGCGCGGTCCCTGGTGGACGCGGGCGCGAGCGTCATCCACCTCGTCGACCTCGATGGCGCGCGCGCCGGGCAACCCCAGGCCCTCGGGTCCATCGCGGAGGTGGCGCGCGCGGTGGCGGTGCCGCTCCAGGTCGCGGGCGGCGTTGACGGGCCCGAGCAGGTCGAGCTGTGCTTCGCGGCGGGTGCGACCCGGGTGGTGGTGCCGGGGTGGGCGATCATCGAGGACCCGGACCGGCTCGCCGCGTGCCTCGCCATCGCGGGTGACTGGCTGGGCGTCGGTCTGGATGCCCGCCCGGAGCGGTTGCGCGAGTACCCCTGGAAGCGCTACATCCCACCCACCACGCTCGAGCAGGTAGTCACGGAGCTGTCCGGGGCCGGGGTCCGCCGGTTCGTGCTGTCGCACGGTGGCGTGTCGCCTGACCTCATCGCACTGGGGCGGCTCAAGGCGCTCGACGTGGAGGTCCTCGTCGCGGGCGGTGTGTCCGACATGGGCACGGTCGCCCGACTGGCGGACGTGGGCGTGGACGCCGTGATCGTGGGCGAGGCCCTGTTCACCGGCGCCGTCAGCCTGGGCGAGCAGCAGCCCGGGGTCGCGCGCTCCGAGGCGTGATCGCAATGCGGCTGTAACCGGTCGCGACGGGTGGGAGTGTTACGGAACCTTAATCGCGCCCGAATCCGCAGGGCTTGAGTCGGGAGCATGCCCTCGGCTAATATCACGGTCAGTGCTGCTGGTCAGCATGACTGCCCCAGGCACAAGGTCATGGGTAGGTTGGGTTAGGGTAGCCGGTGCAGCCGGCGTGATAGATGCCCTTGTGGCGTGGCAGACGACCGGACCTCGGTCCGGTTAGCCGGGACAGTGCAGAGGACCCCGCTTCGGCGGGGTCTTCTCATT
>JBEVIK010000064.1:0-3213 GCA_040510715.1 Candidatus Limnocylindrales bacterium | reverse complement strand
GTCCGGCCACGCCGGCCCTGCGGGCGGCGGGACGCCCGGCTCGACCGAGCGCAGCGGCATCCGCGGGCCGAGACCCACGCTGATGCTGTCGCGCGACCCGAAGAGCTCCGCGCGCACGTCGTAGCCCAGGGGGTCGTGCCGGGCGACCGTGAGCACGCCCAGGGTGTCGTCGTCCATGCGCAACGTCATCGCCGCGGTGTCCACGTCCCCGTACTTCGCGAACACCGGGAACCCGCGGACGGCCCCCGTCGCGTACACCTCGGCGACCTCGCGTCCCAGGAGCCAGCGGATGATGTCGAAGTCGTGCACCGAGAAGTCGTTGAACAGCCCACCCGAGGTGGGGATGTACGACTCATGGGGAGGCGCCGGGTCGTGGCCCGAGAGCCGGAAGGCGTACACCGTCCCAAGCTCGCCGCTCGCGACCATCCGGCGCGCCTCACGGTAGCCGGCGTCGAACCGGCGCTGGTAGCCCAGCTGGAAGGGGACGCCGCTGGCCTCGATGCCCGCCGCCAGCGCGATGGCGTCATCGAGCGTCTCGCCGAGGGGCTTCTCGCAGTAGGTGGGCACGCCGGCGCCCAGGCTGGCCCGGATGAGCGGGCCATGGGCGCTGGTGGCGGCGGCGATGACCACGCCGTCCACGGAGCTGATGAGCGTCGCCACGTCGGGGGCGACGGTCGCGCCCACGCTGGCTGCGACGCTCGCCGCGCGCGGGGCGTCGGCGTCGGTGATGACCAGCTCGTCCACGCCGTCGAGGCCCGCGAGCAGGCGCGCGTGCAGCGCGCCGATGCGCCCAGCCCCGATCAGCCCGATCCTCATCCGCACGAGCCCTCCCGCCTGACGGGGCGCATCCGCCACGGTCGCGCCGTCATCCCGCCGATGTGTAATCGATTGCGTCTGGCGGCATTGAGACATCCCGCCGGTGCACTGTCAACCCGCAAGCCGAGCTGGTACCGCTGGGGTCGCTGACGGGGGCCGGCTGACACCTGAGCGACGATCGAGGCGACGGAGCCGGCGCACCAGGTCGCGCTCGATGCCGGGCTGCGGCTCGCCGAGGTAGCGCAGGCGCGCGGCGAGTGCCTCGGCGCGGCGGGCGGCCCGCGTCGCTCCCGCGTAGTCGCGGGCACCGTGCTCCAGCCACTTGGCGACCTGGATCCAGGCATGCGGCGCAGCTGGGCCACCCTCGAGGGCGACGGCCTCCCACGCCGATCGTGCCTCGTCGCGCCGGCCGAGCCGCCCCAGCGTGCGTGCCCGCTCCCGGCCCAGGTGCGCCTGGAGCTCGCGCTGCTGCCACGGCAGCACGAGCCGCTCCATGGCGGTCTCGAAGCACTGGAGGGCGTCCTCGTGGCGGCCCTTCCGCCCATACAGCCGTCCGAGCCCCATGAGGTCCCGGGGCGGCACCACGCGGCCGCCCGAGGGGCCTCGAGCGGGCAGCAGCTCGTGGGCGAGGACCCGCAGCAGCAGCGCCAATGACAGCACGTCCTGGTGGTTGTGCTCGAGGATGCCCTGGAACACACCCGGGTCCCGGCGCCGCAGCCAGTCGAAGTACATCTCCGGGATGAGCGCGCCCGGCAGGTCGCCATGTCGCGTGACGCTGGCGACGCCCGCCTCGACCGATGCCAGGCGCGCATCCGGCAGGCGATGGCGCCACAGCTGGCGGGCGACCGGCAGGAGGTCGAGGTGGTCGGCGACCTGCGGCGGCCGGCGACCGTGGAGTCGATAGCGGTTGGCGATGAGCGGCCAGTCGAAGGAACGGCCGTTGTAGGTGACCAGGAGCGCATCGGGTGGGAGGTGGCGCTCGAGGGCGTCAAGGAACGCGGGCTCATCCGGGTGATCCGGCAGCAGCAGCTGCCGGATGACCATGACATCCCCCTGCCAGCGGCCGAGCGCCACGAGGAAGGGGAGGGTCCCGGCGGCCGTGCCGAGGCCGGTCGTCTCGGTGTCGAGGCACACGATCGGTCTCGTGGGATCCACGGGTTGGGGCATCTCGCGTAGTGGCCCGAGGTCCACCTCGAGCGGTGTCCGCCGCTCCACGACGACCACCGAGCCGGAGGACGAGCCCAGCACGCTGCCACCGACGCCTCGGGCCAGCAGCGCCGCGCTCGCTCGATCACCCGGCGGCGCGACGGGCGCGGCCGGCGCGACATCGACCGGCTGCCCGCCTCGACGGTCGCGCAACCGGTCCAGCCGGTGCGACCGGATGACGCTCTCGTGCAGGGCCACGTCGCGAGCCTGGGTCCCGACCCGTGCCAGCTCGGCTGTCACGCGGCGAGACGGATCCCGCACAGCTGGCGCAGCAGCCGGGTGCTCACGGCTCGCGCATCGGCGCCACTGGCTCCCGTGTCCGGACCCACGCACGCGGGACAGCCGCTGCGGCAGTCGCACCCCTCCACCAGCCCCCGGGCGGCATCGATGAGCTCCGCCGTGCGGTCGAACAGGCGCGTGGAGAGCCCGACCCCGCCCGGCACCGTCTCCCACAGGTAGATGACCGGGCGGCCATGGTGTGGCGAGCGCACCTGGGCGACCATGCCCAGGTCGTGCGGGTCGCTCATGACCAGGAGGCAGGCCACGGTCTGGAGCGCCCGGCCCGCGCCGACGAGGGCGCGGTCCAGCTCGTCGCGACGCCATCCGTCGGCGGCGTCCGGATCCAGCGCCAGCCACCAGGCCGTGCTGTGGAGCTCGGTCTCGGGCAGGTGGATGCGTCCCCAGCCCAGGTTCTCGTGGGTGTCCAGCTTGAGCTTCTTGTAGATGGTCGCGAGCGTCGAGACCATCACCTCGCCATGCGCCCGGTCCGCGCCACCGGGCCCCCCGGTCGACAGCCGCTCCTCCGCGAAGACCTCGAGCGGCTTGAGCGTGACCGCGAGATCCGCCTGGGTGTAGTGGTCCACGTCCACCGGGCGCACGTAGGCCTTGCGTTCGCCCCAGTCGAGCCGGTCCACGTGGTATTGGCGCGACTCGTGGAGGTAGATGGCGTCCTCGTGGACGAGCGTCGGGGCGCTGAACAGGTCCACCTCGCCGATGACCCGCGGACGGTCGGGCCCTGTGTCGATGATGAGCACGTTCTCGGGCGCCGCCACCCGGAGGCTGACCTCGGAGGCTGGGAAGTTCCCGCTCGCCCAGTACCAGCGGCCGTCGTCCGCCTGGCGGACGTGACCCTCCTCGGCCAGGAACGCGAGCAGGTCCTCCGCCGGTCCCGGGCCGAACGCCTCGCCGGTC
>JBEVIK010000063.1:0-3374 GCA_040510715.1 Candidatus Limnocylindrales bacterium | reverse complement strand
GCCTGGGTGAACCCGATGATGCTGATCCGCTCGGACACGCGCGCCTCCACCTCGGGCGCGAGTGGGGCCCCGCGCGTCGCTCGAAGTCTAGGGGCGGCAGCGCTCGAAGCGTTGGGACGCGGGTCTCGGGTGGGCTAGTAGATGCCGAAGACGTTGGCCACCACGATGACCAGCCATAGCACGATCATCAGGACAAGCATCGTGATGCCGACCTTGGCGATGTGGCGCAGGTCCTCGCCGACGTAGACGTACTCCTGCGCGGCGCGCGCTGCGAGGGCGCTCGTGGGCTTGACCTTGACGTGCCCCCGCTGGTGGCTCCGGACCGCCTGCGGCGCCGTCGCGACCGGGGCGGCGACCGCCGTATGTGTCTGCTCGGGGAGGCCCTCGATGACGAGCGTGGCCTCGGAGCTGGGAGCGGGTGCGGCGCCCGGGATCGCCGCGGGCGGCTGGGTGCCCGGTCGCGGTGCGCTGCTGGTGGAGGGCAGACTGCTCCGGCTGGGCGCCTGGCCCGGTCGATACGCGGAGGTCGTGCCTGATCCCCGGATGCGCTTCGCCACGGTGCGGGTCGTCCTTTCTGGTGGGCCGTCGGGGTCACGCCTGCGTGTCGCCCGACCGGTCGGGAAGGATAGCACCGCAGCGCGGTACGATCGGTCCGCGTGGCGGCCGCCGGTCCCGCGCGCGTCCTGGCCGTCGGATCGCGGTCCCCACACGAGGTCGCCCCATCGATGCAAGCGGCGGTCGATGCCCTCCGCGAGATGGCTGGTCTGCTCGCGCTCGTCGCCGTGGTGCTGTCGCTGGTCGCGCTCATCGTGGCGCTCCGGGGCCGCGGGGCGCGCGCCAGCGAAGCGGCCGTGCCACTCGTGCCCGACCCGGTCATCGACCAGCTGCTGGCGTCGCAGATGCAGCGCCTCGACCGGATCGGCGACGAGGTGATGGCGCAGGCCGGTCGGCTGCGGCTCATCGAGGGTGGCGCGCGCCACATGGTCCAACGCGTGGGCATCGTGCGCTTCAATCCGTTCGAGGAGACGGGCGGCAACCAGAGCTTCGTGGTGGCGCTGCTGGACGGCGACTCCAACGGGGTCCTGCTGACCAGCCTCCACGCGCGGGCCGGCACGCGGGTCTACCTGCGCACCGTGGTCGGGGGGCGCTGCGACGTGCCCCTCTCCGCCGAGGAATCGGAGGCACTGCGCCAGGCGGGCGTCGACGTGACAGCGTAGGTGGCACATCGGCCCGGCACGCTCCGGGCCATGAACGCCAGACGACCGCACGGATCGCGTCCACCGACCCTCCGCGTGGTGCCCGGACGGGTCGCCGCGCCCGTTGACCTGGCTGTCGTCCGGCCGCTGCTCAAGGGGCTGGACCGCGACCAGCGACGCGCGGTGACCCACGGCCACGGACCGCTGCTGGTGGTCGCGGGGCCGGGCACGGGCAAGACGGAGGTCATCACCCGGCGCATCGCGTGGCTCATCGCCACCAAGCGGGCACGGCCGCGCGAGATCCTGGCGCTGACGTTCACGGACAAGGCCGCGGCCGAGATGCAGGCGCGCGTGGACCTGCTGGTGCCGTACGGGCAGGCGGAGTCGGCGATCCTCACCTTCCACGCCTTCGGGGACAGGGTGCTCCGCGAGCATGGGCACGAGCTCGGTCTCCCGGGGTCGCCACGGGTCATCGGCCGCGCCGAGCAGGTGGTGCTGCTGCGGGAACACCTGTTCGAGCTGGGTCTCGACCGCTACCGCCCGCTGGGCGACCCGACGCGGCTGCTGGCGTCGCTGGCTGACCTGTTCACGCGCGCCAAGGACGAGGGCATCGCACCCGACGACCTCATCGGCTATGCGCGTGACCTCGACGCCGGCTCGCGGGCTGCTGCCGAAGGGCTCCCGGAAGGGGATCGCGAGGTCATCGACGCGCTGCTCGACGAAGCGGCCGGCGTGGCGGAGCTCGCCACGGCCTACGAGCGGTACCAGGCGTTGCTCCGGGACAAGGGCCTCATCGACTTCGGGGACCAGGTGTCGCTCGCGGCGCGGCTGCTGCGGGAACGCCCGGCCGTCGCTGCCACGTTGCGGACCCGCCATCGCTACGTGCTGGTGGACGAGGCGCAGGACATGGATCCCGCGCAGCTGGAGCTGCTGCGCCTCGTCGCGGGGCATCGCGAGGTGACGCTCGTGGGCGACGATGACCAGGCCATCTACACGTTCCGGGGTGCCGCCGTGGAGCACCTCCTCGAGCTCTCGGACGAACCCGACATGCGCCGGATCGTGCTCCGGACGAGCCACCGGTCGCACGCGCCGATCCTCGAGGCGGCACACCGCCTCATCCGCCACAACGACCCGCACCGGCTCGAGGCCCGGCACGGCCTCGACAAGCGACTGCGCCCCAGGCGGCGCAGCCGCCGGCCGGCGCCGGTGCGGGAGCTCGCGTTCGCGACCGCCGCGGAGGAAGCCGAGAGCATCGCGGCCCGCATCGCGGCGCGCATCGACTCGGGTGAGCAGCCACGCGACATCGCGGTGCTCGTGCGCACGAATGCCGACACCGCCCCCATCGTCGCGGCGCTCGCGATGCGCGATGTGCCCGTGCGGACGGGTGCCGGCGCGCGCTGGACCCATGCACCGGAGGTCCGCGAGATCCTGGCGTTCCTGCGCACGGTGGATGACCCGGAGCGCTCCACCGACCTGTACGCGGTCGCCACCGGTGCGCCGTATCGGCTGGGCGGCCTCGACCTGACCGGCCTCCTGTCGATGGCCTCGCGTCGCCATCGGTCATTGTGGTCCGTGCTGACCGAGGTGGACGCGCAACCGGGCATCCTGAAGCTGTCAGACACCACGCGCACGGCCATCCGTCGCTTGCTGGCAGACGTGGCGCAGGCGGCCGAGGCAGCCCACGAGCAACCGGCGGGACGGCTGCTCTACGACCACCTCAGGCGCAGCGGGCGATACGCGACGCTGGTGCGTGCGGCCGAGCGCGGCGACGACGCGCCGCTGCGCCGGGTCGCCCGGCTGTTCGACCTCGTCTCGACCCGATCGTCGCTCGTCGCCGATCCCCGCCTCGCCGGCCTGCTGCCGCATCTCGACGGCCTGCTCGATGTCGACGACGAGCCCGAGGCCGAAGGAGAGCCGGGTCTCAGCGATGCGGTGTCGGTGCTGACCGTCCACAAGGCCAAGGGCCTGGAGTTCCGGGTGGTGTACGTCGCGGGCCTCGCCGACGGTCGCTTCCCGCTGCGGGCGCGCCCGGAGCGCATCGCGCTCCCCAGGGCGCTGCGCAGGGACGAGTCGGAGGAGGTCGTGTGGGCAGAGGAGCGGCGGCTCGCGTACGTGGCATGCACGCGCGCACGGGACGAGCTCATCCTCTCGTACGCGGTGCGCCAGGCGCCGGGTGGG
>JBEVIK010000062.1:0-4719 GCA_040510715.1 Candidatus Limnocylindrales bacterium | reverse complement strand
CGGACGCCGCGATGGCCCGCCACAACCTGGGCTATGTGCTGCTGCTCGAGGGCGATCTCGTCGCGGCCCTCACCGAGATGGCCGACGCGCGCCGCGCGATGAGCCAGGTCTCCCCGGTCAACGTGGCCATCGGCGACCTCGACCGCGCGGAGGTCCTGCGCGAGGCAGGCCTCGTGACCGAGGCCGAGCGGCTTCTCGAGAGCGTGGCGCGCACGCTCGGCGCACACCGGATGCCCCAGATGCGCGGCGAGGCAGAGCTCCAGCTGTCTCGGTCCCTGCTGACCCACGACGCGCAACGGGCAGCACTGGCGGCGACGAGCGCGATGCGCCGCTTCCGGGCGCTCGGCAGCGAGACCTGGTCGGCTCGCGCCGAGGGCCTGCGACTCCGGGCGCGGCTGCAGGTCCAGGAGGCGTCGCCGGCAGGCCGCGCCACGACCGCGCGGCCCGAGCGCATCGACCGCGCGGCGGCGCGCCTCGAGGAGCTGGGCCAGCCCACGGAGGCTGTCGCGCTGCGGTTGACCTACCAGCGATGGGCCGCTCATCTGGGGCAGCCGAACGGGGGGCGCGTCATCCCGAACCTGACGGGCGCACCCATCCAGGTCCAGCTCCTGGGCGACGAGACGCGTGCGGCGAAGGCGGCGGCGGCCGGTCGCGTCGGAGAGGCGCGCCGCCACGCCGCGCGGGGCCTCGACCGACTCGCCGCCTGGACGCGCTCGTTCGGGAGCCTCGACCTGCAGAGCTCGATCGCGATGCACGGCGGGGGCCTCGTCCGGGAAGGGCTCGCTGCCGCCATCCGGACCGGGCGGCCCGAGGTCGTGTTCGAGTGGTCCGAACGCGCGCGGCACCTCAACCAGCAGGTCGTGCCGCTGCGACCGTCGCCCGATCCCGGGATGGCAGCCGACCTCGCGGAGCTACGGCGCCTGCGTGCCGATGATCCGTCGGGAGACTGGCTGGCGGACCCTCGGGCCAGCGCCCTCCGCGACCGGGCGCGCCAGCGCCAATGGTCGGCGGTCGGCGGAGCGGGCCTGGACCAGCCCGCATCGCTGGAGGAGATCCGGGTCGCGCTGGGGGACGACATCGCGCTCGCCAGCTACCTCGTCGTGGAGGACACGCTGACCTGCCTCGTCGCCTGCAGCGATGCGACCCGCGTGCTCGACCTCGGGAGCTGGCCGCGGGTCCGCAGCGTCCTGTCAGGGCTGCGTGCGGACCTCGACGTGACGGCGGCGATCCGCTCGGGCCCCCTGGCGGCGGTCGCCGCCGGCGCCCTCGAGGCACGCCTGGTCGAGCTCTCGCGCCTGCTCCTCGACGAGCCCATCCGCCTGACCGGCCGGCGCCGCCTCGTGCTGACCGCACCGGGATCCCTCGGAGGTCTCCCCTGGTCGATGCTGCCTGCCGCTCGCAGGCTGCCCGTCACGGTCGCACCGTCCGCGACCCGCTGGTCGCGCGGGCGTCGCTCCTCGACCGCCCGCGGTGCGGCCTTCGCCAGCGGGCCGCGCGTCCGACGTGGTGACGAGGAGGTGGACACGGCGGCTCGCGCGTGGCCGGGTGCCGCGGTCCTGCGCGGTGCCGCAGCGACCGTCGATGCCGTCACCTCCCTCGCGTCCGGCGTGTCCGTGCTGCACGTCGCGGCGCACGGTCGCCATGCCGTGGACAACCCCATGTTCTCGGGCGTCGAGCTCGTGGATGGCGCCCTGTTCGGCTACGACATCGACCGGATGCCCCGGGTGCCCGACACCGTCGTGCTCTCGGCCTGTGAGCTCGGGCGGTCGTCGGTGCGCTGGGGTGAGGAGGCTGTGGGCATGA
The DNA here is from genome assembly GCA_040510715.1 of Candidatus Limnocylindrales bacterium. GTDB lineage: Bacteria > Chloroflexota > Limnocylindria > Limnocylindrales > CSP1-4 > JAFMJV01. The sequence goes on along the minus strand of JBEVIK010000062.1, from coordinate 2,916 downwards.
CGCGCGCGTGGCTGCACGCGGGCTCGGTGAGCGTGATCGCCGCACCGGTCGTGGTCGCGGATGACATCGCGTGCGAGCTGCTGGGCGCGATGCACGGGAGCCTGGCGGGGGGCCGCGCACCCGCGGAAGCGCTCGCGGCGGCGTCGCTCGCGACCGGCATCGTCGCGCCGTTCCAGTGCCACGGCTCGGGCATCTGAGCGCACCGGACCACCGATGTATCAGGAGGCGCCAAGCCGCCTCTTGACGCATGAGACCCGGCGAACCAGCGGCGGCGAGAGCGTCATCGATCGCCGGGGGCGACATCGAACGAGGTGGCACCGTGAGCGAACGCGACGCGTGGCAGGACCGACGGCCGGTGGACCACGGGCGGGCCGGCATCGACCTGACCGAGGCCGAGATCCTGCGCCGGTACGCGGACCGCCTGGCTGCCGTCCGCGGTGTCGCCGATGCCCGTGCCGCGATCGAGCACCACGTGCGGGTGCACGCGGCCGAGCTCGGGCTCATCGGGCTCGACATCCGCGAGGACCACGCCGAGGAGGGCGTTGGCACCCTGCGCATCCACTACGCGCAGCATCATCTCGGCCTGCCCGTGCTGGGCGCGGGGATCGAGGTGTCGGCGGACATCGCGCGCGCGTCGGTCATCTCGGTGCAGAGCACCATCGACGAGGGGCTCGGCGAGGCGCCCGAGCCCGTGCTCGCGCGTTCCCTCGAGGCCGTCATGCCGGCTGCCATGGCGCCCTTCGACCACCGGTACGGAGCGGCGGTCGTGGTGAGCGTGCGCATGGGATACCTCCGGGACCTCGACCGGCCGCCGTTGCCGAAGCGCGACAACCACACCGCCTCGCACGAGCTGCTGCGGACCGGCACCGGACCCGACGGGATGCTCCACCTCGTCCACGAGCTGAGCGTCGAGACCACCATGCCGTTCGAGCGGTTCCGCGTCGTCGTGGATTCGGCGTCGGGGTCGATCCGGTCCATCGAGCTGCTCAGCGTCTACATCACCGAGTCGGGTTCGGTGTTCCTGCCGCGACAGGTGCCGGGGGGAACGCGACCGCCCGCGTCCATCGTGGGCTCGTCGCTGGCCCCACGTGCGGCACGGCCCGATCCCACCGACGTCTCCCGGGCGACCACCTGGTCGGGCCCGCACGCTCCGCCGCCATTCGGCTGGAGCGCACTCCGCGTCTGCAGCGCCGCCCGATGACCGAGCCGTCATCGCGAACCGGCTGACCTCGCATCCCACTCCCAGTACCCCGGCCGCGTGCCCGTCCTCCTCCGGGCACGCGGCCGGTACGCGTCCCGGCGCGAGTGGTACGCCTCTCCCAGGGTCGCCACCCCCCGCCTCCGATACCGTGGGCACGATGCACCCCCGTCGTTCCCTGCTTGTCGCAGGGTTGGCCGTCAGCTGCATGGTCGGGACCGCGCCTTGGACGGCTGCTCAGGACGACGGGTCCATCGAGATCCCGGGGCTGGGCGAGACGCGCATCGATGTCCCACGACCCTCGTCGGACGCATCCGCATGCCAGCTGGACCTCCCGGAAGGCGAGTCGATCGCACAGCGTGTCGCCCGGCTGCGGCAGCTCGGGTTGTTCGCCGATCGCGCCTCGCTCACGGACGCCGAACTGGCGGAAGTGATCGAGACCGCCATCGCGACGACGTGGGGCGGAGCCATCCCGCCCGATGATCCGTTCCTGGAGCTCATCGTCGCGGAACAGGATCCGGATCGAGTCTGGTGGCGGGACCTGGAAGCGGATGTCTGGTCGGGAGGCGAGCTCTACCTGGCGACCCTCGAGGAATGGGCTGCGATCTCGGTCGACGCATTCACGCCGAGCGGCATCTCCGAGACCTGGGCATCCGAGCAGGGACCCATCCGGATCGCGTTCGAGATGGGCGGGTCGACGCATATCCTCGAGCCGGAGTATCTCGATGACTGGATCGACCCGCGCATCCTCGAGCCTATCAACGAGCTCATCGCGCCCACGGGTCGCCGATTCCGGATGCTCTCCCCGTTCGACCAGACGGCGTTCGTGATGGCACTCACCGACACCGAGGTGGCGGAGCTCGAACGAGCGGGTTGGTGCTTCGTCTGAGGCGCGCCGCGGCTCAGTCGGGACCCTCGTCGAGGACCGACAGGATGTTGCCCGACGGGTCGGTGAACCACGCGATGGTCGGCCCCTCGGTGTCGCGGGCGATGCCCTTGGCGTCCTGCTCGAAGCCCTCGTAGCGCTCCATCCGAACGCCGGCCGCGACGAGCCGGTCCACCGCCGCGTCCACATCGGACACCGGGAAGTTGAGGATGGTGTAGGACGCGGGCTCGTGGTCGGGCTTGGGATACACCATCACCGTCGCACCGCCGGCGAGGTGCAGGCCGAGGATGCCCATCGGCTGGACCTCCACCTCGAGTCCCAGCGTCTCCCCGTAGAACGAGCGTGCAGCGTCCAGGTCCTTCACGGCGAACCCGGAGTAGGCCTTGCTATCTCGGAACATGTCGACCCCCCTGATCGCGGGCGCGGCGGACGACCCACCGCTCGACCATCGGACCCGCCGTGGACCGTCGATCCATCGGTCCAGCTCGCTCAGGCCAGGTCGAGCCGCACCAGGATCCTCGGCAGCCGGCCGCTGTGGGCATCGGTCTCCACCACTCGCCGGAAGCCCGCGGCGTCGAACATGGAGGCGATACCCACGAACCCGAAGCCGACGTCCATCCGGCGTCCCCCCGGATCGACCGGGAAGGCCTCGACGCCCGGCGCCCCAGCCGCCCGGGCGGCATCGATGACCCCTGCGAGGAGCGCCCGTGCCACGCCCCGACGGCGGAAGCCGGGCGCGATCCGGAAGCACCCGATGACCCACACGGGCAGGTCATCGATGGCGGGGATGGTGCGCGACGCGTCGAGGCGCGGGGTGCTGCCCCGCACGCTC
>JBEVIK010000061.1:0-4635 GCA_040510715.1 Candidatus Limnocylindrales bacterium | reverse complement strand
CATCGCGATCCCCATCCTGGTCCTTCAGCGGCTCGGGGGCACGGAGGCCATGGTGGGCGTCGTGTTCGCCCTCTCTGGCGTCGCCGGTGTCGTCTCGGTGGGCCTGTCCGGCCGCATCGATTCGCGCCGCCGGGAGTGGTTGCTGCTGGTCATCCCGATGGCCTTCATGGGTCCCGCGGCGTTGCTGCTGCTGCCGGCGGTAGATCCAGTGGACATCGGCCTGGCGTGGGCGGCTCTATTCGCATCGCTCATCCTGACCGGGCTGCTCAACGGACCCATGGACATCGGCCTGTTCACGATGCGCCAGCGACGCACGGACCCGGCCCTGATCGGGCGCGCGTTCGCGGTGTCGATGGCCTTCAACTTCCTGGGCTACCCGGTGGGCGCGGCGATCGCGGGCGCGCTCGCCACGACCTCCATCGACGCCGCGATCTGGCTCGGCGTCGGGGCCAGCGCGCTGGCGGTCGTGTTCGCCGCCGTCATGGTCCCCAAGCAGGACCCCGCGACCGATGCTCCGGCCGGGCGGGGTGGCGCCGATCAGGCCGCCGGCGAGGCGGCAGGGACCGGGCTCGCGACAGGGCCGGGAGGCTCCTGAGCGCGCCGATGGCGGCGCAGCGGCGGTCCCGCTGCGGCCACGACGGTCGCATCGAGCGACCCGTCCGCGGCGCTCACGCCGCGGGCCACCACGCGAGCACCCACCTCGAGCGGAGCATCAGGGTCGGTGCGGCATCCCAGCACCCAGGTCGTGGCATCGGATACCCGGACCTGGACGCTGCCGCCGTCCCGTGTCGTGATCGCGAAGCCGTCGGCGGTCACCGACGCGACCGTGCCACGGAGCGTGGTCAGCAGCACCCGGATGCGGGCCACCTGCCACGTGCCGTCATCGGCTCGCCGTTGCGCGACCCGGACCTGGTCGCCCACCCGGAGGTCGCTGACCGTGATGTCCTCGCCACCGCGCGTGACGGGGATGCCCGCCATGTCCAGGGTCCGGCTCCAGCCATCGGGCGTGACGAAGGTCACCGTGGTGCCCTCGATGACCCCCACGGCGGCGATGCGAGCGACCCTGCGGATGCCCTGCGGCCCGACCAGCCGCCGCTGTCCCCCGGCCCGGTCGTCGGTCCCGCGGCGCGGCTCCCGGAACGCCCGCCGGAGGTCGCGCTGGCGCAGCCCGCGGCGCTCACCCCGACCGAAGCGCCAGGCGCCCCGCTCGCGGACCCGCCGGCAGATGTCGATGCGTCGCCCGCCTTCAGTCGCGGCGCTCGGCTGCGGCGATGCGATCCCCGTCGCAGGCGACGCCACGGGTGCGGGTGACTGGGCCATCGCACCGCTCGCGAGGGTGACCAGGGCGAGCGTCGCGACCCCCAGGATGCCGAGGCCGCGCCAGCTGGCCGTGGTGGTCGGTGTCATCGGGTCCTCCCGTGTCGCGTGGCAGCCGTCGTGGACGAGACGGCACGCCCCGCGATCATCCCACCACTCGCGCATGAGATGACCCTGAGAGCCGTCTGGGTGGTGCGCGCGGGCGACATCCCGAGATCGAGGCATCATTGCCCGGTGACGGCATCCACGGGCGTCGTCACCCGGGCCGGCGCCCTGGTGCCCGGACGACTTGGCGGAGGCGACGATTGGCGGCGCCGCGGCAGCGGCCCGCATGGTCGGCATCGATGGCTCGACCGGCGGAGCACATGCGTCGCGCACCGCGACTCGGAGACGTCATGACGAGAGCAGTCCCTCCCCACCAGGACGGTGGCTCGTACCCGGGCGCCCAGCAGCCCCCTCCCGGCGGTGCCCAGGGATGGCAGCCGCCTCCCGCAGGCCCGCCACCCGACTGGTACGGCCCGCCGCCGCCCGGCTTTGGTCCGCCGCCCGGCATGGCTCCGGGTCCGCAGGGCGGCCCGCCGATGGGACCGGTCAAGCCCACCACCCGCCGCCGACGACGGCGCTGGCCGTGGGTCGCCGCGGCGGTCGTCATCGCGGTGATCGTGAGCGTGGGCACCTACGCCAACGTCGGTGGGATGCGCACCCGCCTCGAGAGCCTGGTCCATCGCATCGACCTCGCCTTCAACCCGCCGGTCGACCGGGCGACGGTGCCGACCATCGAGGTCACGCCACCCCCGGACGAGGTGGATGACGAGGACATCGTCGCCGTCCTGCCCGACCCCAGCGAGGAGGTGGAGCTGCTCGTCGAGACCGAGGCCCCGACGGCGACAGCCGCGCCCGCCACCAGCCGGCCGACGGCCGCCTCGACCGAGGGACCCGTCCCGACCCCCACCCGGACCCCGAGGCCGGAGCGCAAGCCCGTCCGGTTCCGGCTCAAGGTCGCCGACCCCGATACCAAGTTCATCTCCCAGTCGGACAACACGATGTGCGCCGCCGCCGGCATCCAGATGGTGCTGGGCATGCACGACCAGGTGGCCATGACCAAGGGCGTCCAGGCCCGCATCGACTCCCGTCTCGAGGAGTGGGAGACGCGCCAGGATGCCAAGGCGGGCGGCTGGGGACCCTCGTCGATGGCCGAGGCGCTCGCCGCCTACGGCGTGGCCGGCTACGAGGTCCGGGCCTACGAGAACCGCAACCAGTCGCTCCGGGAGGCCGCCAAGGCGATGGTGCGCACCGGGGCGCCCGCGATCCTCATCGCGTGGCGCGGCGCGCACACGTGGGTCATGACCGGCTTCCGCGCGGACGCCGACCCGACTGTGTTCAAGGATGCGCGCATCACGGGCATCAACGTGTTCGACCCGTGGTATCCCGTCGTATCCACGATCTGGGGTCCGTCCGATCCCGCGGGCACGCTCCAGGACCTCTCGGAGATCAAGCGCAACTTCCTCCAGTGGCAGCGACCCGAGGGCAGCTACCCGGAGCGGGACGGCAAGTACATCATCGTCGTCCCCACCATCCCGCTCGCCGACCAGATGGGCGACGCCCGCTAGCTCCCGGACCGCCGCCGGGTCAGGGCTCGGCGGCCACCTCGGGGAGCACCCGCACCCGCCAGGCGAGGGTGGCCAGCAGGATCGCCACGCGCACCGCCATGCCCGCCGCGAAGGCGAGCGGCACGGCGACGAGTCCCTGGCTCTCGCGCAGCAGCTCGAGGGTGACCCAGATGACGCCCAGCCCGGCCAGCGAGGCGATGACGGGCAGGATCGTGTGGCGGGTCGCGTAGATCGCCCGCGCGAGCACGTGGGTCAGGCTCTCGAGCGGCACCGAGATCGCGAAGACCACCAGCAACGTGGTCGTGATCGCGACGTCCTCGTCGTCGAACGCCTCGCCACCGAGCAGCAGCCGGATGGCGAGGCCCGAGACCACGGCGAGCGCGACGCCGGCCAGCGCCGAGAGGACGCCGATGAGCACCACGTTGTCCCGCGCCAGCCGGCGGAACCGGCCACGGTCACCGCTCGCGGCCACGCGTGACAGCACCGGGAACGCGGCGATCGAGAACGCGATGCCGATGAGGCTCACGGGCACGCTCTGGAAGTTGCGCGCGAAGCTGACCGCGGTGATGGAGCCCGCGGCCATGGCGGATGCGAAGCCGTTGAACACGATGAACGTGGCCGCCTCGACGGGCTCCGCGACGATGCGCGGGATCGAGAGCCGCAGGAACTCCCGGAACTGGAGCGTGTCGATGGCGAACGCGAAGCGGTACCGGAAGCCCGCCCGGATGACGCCCACGACCCGGATGGCGAGATGGAGGAGCGCGCCCACGATCGTCCCGATGGCGACCCCCTCGATGCCCATGGAGGGGGCCAGGAGCAGAGCGCCCAGCACGATGCCGAGGTTGTAGAGCAGGGGCGCGACCCCGTACGCGAGGAAGCGCTGGCGCGCCACGAGCAGCTCGCCCAGCGCGCTCGAGATCGCGAACAGGATCGGCGATACCAGCATCAGCCGGAGCAGCCGGGTGTACTCGTCGCGCTGCGCAGCGTCGAAGCCCGGTACCACGAGGTCCGCCGTCCAGGGCGCCATCACGAACAGCACCGCGCTCGCCGTGGCCATCAGCAGGGCTGCCGTGGTGATGACGGTCCGGGCGAACGCATCGGCACGCGCCGGGTCGTCGCGCTCGGTGCGCAGGAGGACCGGCACGAAGGCGGCGCCTAGCCCGCTGAGCACCAGCATGTTGAGCACGAGCTCCGGGAGCAGGAGGGCCGCGTTGTAGATGTCGAGCTCTGTCCCGGCTCCGAAGGTCCGGGCGAAGACGCGGTCGCGCAGCAGGCCCACGAGGTAGCTGCCGAACGTGAGCACGGACAGCAGGATCGCGCCGGGCGGCAGCCGCTCGAGCGTGCGTACGATCGGCCCAGGCAACGGGAGGCGCGCCCATGCGCCTGGCGACGGGCTGACGGGACCGGATGGCTGGCTCACGCGGGGTCGGGTCGCGACCGGGGGGCATCCGCCATGGCGCACGATCCTACAGCGGATCGTGCCGGGTACCCTTCGCCCGATGCCCGGACCCTCCCGATTCCTTGACCCCTTGCGCGACTTCCTGCGCCAGGAGGCAGCCAGCGGGGTGCTGCTGCTGGCCGCCGCGATCGTGGCGCTCGTGCTCGCCAACTCAGCCATGGGTGAGCCGTGGGAGGCGCTCTGGGCCACCCACGTGGGCATCCTGGTAGGCGACCAGGTGTTCGAGATGACCCTCCACCACGTGGTCAA
>JBEVIK010000060.1:0-12679 GCA_040510715.1 Candidatus Limnocylindrales bacterium | reverse complement strand
CACCGAGCGCATCGTGCGGTACGCGTTCGAGCTCGCCCAGACACGGGATCGGACGCTCATATCGGCCACCAAGTCGAATGCCTTGAACCACTCGATGGTGTTCTGGGACGAGGTGGTGGCGGCGGTGGCACCGGACTACCCGGACGTGACGGTGCGCGGCATGCATGTGGACGCGCTCGCGGCGCTGATGGTCCTCCACCCCGAGCGCATGGACACCATCGTGGCCAGCAACCTGTTCGGGGACATCCTCACCGACCTGGGTGCCGCGCTCATGGGCTCGCTGGGTCTCGCGCCGTCGGCCAACATCGACCCCACGGGGAAGCACCCCAGCCTGTTCGAGCCCATCCACGGCTCGGCTCCGGACATCGCGGGCCGGGGCATCGCCAACCCGATGGCCACCGTCTGGGCGGCCTCGATGATGCTCGACCACCTGGGCCAGCCGGACGCGGCGGACCTGCTCATGCGCGCCGTCGAACGGGTCGCGCTCGAGGGACCGCGCACGCCGGACCTGGGCGGGACCGCGTCGACGCGCGACGTGGGCCAGGCGATGGTGGACGCGATCCGCAGCGCCGGCTGATCGTCGGGCGGGGAACGGCCCTGGCGGTCGCGTGATCACCCCATGAGCGCTACGACCGGCGAGCCGGGCGAATCGATCCCTGCGGGCGATCCCGTCGGTCGCCCGTGCACGACCCTGGTCGACTCCGTGGACGATCGACCGGCGGTCGAGCTCGGGGACGCGCGTCGGCGGTCGTAACGCTCACCCCGTGAGCACCGGACCGCGGCGATGCGTCACAGCGACTCATCACCACCAGGTGCTCCCGGCGCTCATGCCGCCATCGACGACGAGAGTCTGGCCCGTCACGAAGCCGCACTCGGGGGACGCGAGGTACTCAGCCGCGAACGCGACATCGTCGACGGTCCCATGACGACCGACCAGGATGTGGTCGAGCACCGCCTGTTCCCGGCCCGGCTCAGCATCCATGTAGCCCCCTGTGAGCCTGGTCCGGAGGATGCCCGGCCCGATCGCGTTGACGGTCGCACCCGATGGACCCCACTCGGCTGCGAGCGCCCGGACCAGGCCGGAGACGCCCGCCTTGGTCGCCGCGTAGACCGCGCGCAGGCGCTGGCCGTGGATCGCGCTCATGGAGCTCACGGCGATGAACCGTCCGTCGGGGCCCGCGAGCACGATCGGGGCGAGCACCTGGAACGTGACGAACACGCCGTACAGGTTCGTGTCCATCATCGACCGAACGGACGCGTCGTCGACGTCCAATGCCAAGGCGCGGACGGCGGTCCCGGCGCTCGCGACCACCGTCCCGATGTCGACCCCGTCCTCCGTGAGCTGCTGGGCGATGCGCGTCATGGCGGCCCGGTCGGCGACATCAGCGTCGAGCAGATGCGGAAGCGTCAAGCCCGCTTCGCGGAACGCACCCTCCACCTCCCCCTTCGACGCCGATGCGCTCCGGGAGAGGAGATAGACCGGGGCGTGGGTGCGCGCCAGGCGACACGCGATCGCGAGTCCGATGCCGGATGTCCCACCCGTGACGAACAGGCCTCGGGACGCGGTGACGTCGGATGGCATGGGCGGTCCTCGAACGGTGGCACGGGACGTGGCGCCTGACCGGGTCCCCAAGTATGGCGAAGCCGGGTGCCGTCCCGCCGCGCCGAACGCCGCCAGGATCATTCGCTGAGCGGTCACTGTGGCGGCGGGGGCCAGGCCGAGCCCGTCGCGACCGTCCTCATTCGTCGATCCGCCGCCTGGCGGGCGATCCGGCGGCTGTCGAGGCCGCAACGACCGCGCGCCCACTCGCTCGGCCGTCGCAGCGTCCTGTCAGCGGACGGTCGGCCCTACGTCCTCGCGGCTCATCCGCCGGCGGCGCGGACCTCGCCGCGGTACCGCTTCTTGAGGTAGCGCGCCATCGACCGTGCCGCGCGACCCCGGTGGGAGATGCGGTCCTTCTCCTCCTGGCTCATCTGGGCCACGGTCCGTCCGCCGGCCGGCTCGGTGAGCGGCTCGAACAGGGGGTCATAGCCGAAGCCGCCCGTTCCGCGCGTCCCCGTCGCGATACGCCCTTCCAGCGTCCCCGAGCGCGTCATGACCCAGGGCCGGCCACCCACGAGCTGCGAGCGGGGGTCGAGGAACGCGAGCACGCACCGGTATCGCGCGCGGCGTCGTTCGGGCGGCAGGTCATCCAGCGCACCGAGGAGCTTGGCGTTGTTCTGCTCGTCGGTGGCGTGCTCGCCCGCGTACCGCTTGGTGTAGACACCCGGGCCACCGTCGAGGACGTCCACCTCGAGCCCCGAGTCATCGGCGAGCGTGGGCATCCCGGAGAGGCCGCAATAGAAGCGCGCCTTGATGATGGCGTTGCCCCGGAACGTCGCCGCGTCCTCGACCGCCTCCCCCTCGACGCCGGCCTCGTCGAGCGAGACGAGCTCCAGCCACGGCAGGTGGAACAGGCTGCGCAGCTCGCCCAGCTTGTGCTCCGAGCGGGTCGCGACGAGGAGCCGAACGGTCACCGGCGCTGGGCCGCCGCGGATGGCGCGGACGCGAGCGCGTCTGCCTGGACCTCGAACAACCGCGCGATTCCCAGGTCGGCGAGCGCCAGGAGCTCGTCCATGCGCGCCCGGCTGAAGGGCTTCCCCTCCGCGGTCCCCTGCACCTCGACATAGGTGCCCGCACTCGTGGCCACCACGTTGAAGTCCACCTCGGCGTGGGAGTCCTCGGCATAGTCGAGGTCGAGCACCGCGATGCCATCGACGACACCCACGCTGACCGCCGCGAGGTGGGCCGTGACGGCACGCTCGAGGCCGAGCCGGCGGAGCGCGAGCGAGAGCGCGATCCAGCCACCCGTGATCGAGGCGCAGCGCGTGCCGCCATCCGCCTGGAGCACGTCGCAGTCGATGGTCACGGTCCGCTCGCCCAGGGCAGCCGTGTCCACGACCCCCCGCAGCGATCGTCCGATGAGCCGCTGGATCTCATGGGTCCGACCACCCAGCCGGCCCTTGACGCTCTCGCGCTGGCTGCGCTCGGACGTCGCTCCCGGCAGCATCGAGTACTCCGCGGTGACCCAGCCGGTCCCCTTGCCCCGCAGGTGAGGCGGGATGCGGTCCTCGATGGTCGCTGCGCACAGGACATGGGTGTCGCCCTCGCGCATGACCACCGACGCAGCGGCCCACTTCTGGATGTCCAGCTCCACGGACACCGGACGGAGCTGCGTGGGCAGCCGTCCGTCCCCGCGGGTCCGCGGACCGTTCCCGATGCTCATGCCACTCCCTCTCCACTCGCGGCGCGCTCCTCGCGTGCCGCCTCCTCTCGCTTGACCTCCTGCCACAGCTCGTCGAGCTCGTCGAGCCCGAGTGCCTTGAGCTGGAGCTGCCGATGCCCGGCGATCCGTTCCACCCCCGCGAAGCGCCGCGCGAACTTGCGGCTGGCCGCCCGGAGCGCCGCCTCCGGGTCGATGTCCATCTTGCGCGCGAGGTTGACCAGCACGAACAGCAGGTCACCGTACTCCTCGGCCCGGTGCTCGGGCCCATCGGCGCCCAGCAGCTCGGTGGCCTCCTCCGCGACCTTGTCGATGACCCCCTCGAGGTCGGGCCAGTCGTAGCCCAGGCTCGCCGCGCGCGCCTGCATCTCGTTGGCGTAGGCGAGCGCCGGCAGGGATCGCGACAGGCCCTCGAAGGCGGCCGGCATGTCCGGGCTGCGGGTGTCGCCGCCCGTGCCCGCGGCGGCGCGCTCGTCCGCCTTGATGTCCTCCCAGGCGCGGGTCACGTCGTCCGCGGTGCGCGCCGCGCCGTCCCCGAACACGTGGGGGTGGCGGCGCACGATCTTGGCCATGATCGAGCGCTCGACATCCGACAGGTCGAAGACCCCCGCCTCGGCGGCATGCTGAGCGTGGAGCACGATCTGGAGCCACAGGTCGCCCAGCTCCTCCGCGAGGTCCGGGGTCGCACCGCGCTCGAGCGCGTCGTAGACCTCGTACGCCTCCTCGAGCAGGAACGGCCGCAGCGAGGCGTGATCCTGCTCCCGGTCCCAGGGGCAGCCTCCGGGCGCCCGGAGGCGTGCCACCAGCCACGGCAGGCCCCATGGGGTCGCGGGCGAGCGCAGGTCCGCGATGGCCGCGATGCCGTGGGGACCCGATGCCAGCTCCGCCGTGGTCAGGGCACCCACGGTCGTGTCGCCGGCGCCCGCGAGACCCAGCACCGGGTGCTCGGCGGGGTAGAGGCGTCGCAGGAGCTCCGCGGGATCGTCGCCGTGGCCATGACGGCCCGCCAGCAACGCGGGTCGGAAGGGTGGCGCCTCGGGGTCGGCGGGCGAGGGTGGCTCCGGCGCGTCCGCCGCGCCTGGTCCCGCGAGCTCGCCGGGGATGATGACGAGCGCCATGGTGGGATCCACGGGTCGGCGCAGGAGCGCGCTCACCGAGACCACGCTGACGCCGGTCGCTGGACCCTGCCCGGTGCGCTCCGCGAGCTCGGCGAGGATGAGGTCGAACGCCATGTCAGGCCGGCGCGAGGTCGCCCCGGGCCTCCAGGAGGTCGAGCACGCGGCGGGCGTTCGCGTCCACCGAGGCGTCGACGGTCTCGAGCCGCAGCTCCGGGGAGACGGGCGGCTCGTAGGGGTCGTCCACCCCGGTGAGTCCGGTGATCTCGCCGGTGCGTGCCTTGGCATACCAGCCCTTGACGTCGCGCGCCTCGCACACCTCGATGGGGGTGTCCACGAACACCTCCACGAACGTGCCAGAGGGCAGCATCCGGCGGACCTCGTCGCGGGTCGCACGGTAGGGGCTGACCACGGCCGCCACCACGATGCCCCCGTGGCGGACGACCTCGCCGGCCACGAACCCGATCCGTCGCACGTTGGCGTCACGGTCCTCGCGCGAGAACCCGAGGCCCTTGGAGAGGTGGGTCCGGACGACATCGCCATCGAGCACCGTGACGACCCGTCCGCGTTCCCGCAGCAGGTCCACGAGCGCGTCGGCGGTGGTGGTCTTGCCCGAGCCGCTGAGACCCGTGAACCAGATGCACACGCCGGGCCGGCCGTGCTGGTGCGTGCCGGATCCCGCGACGGCCGCCTCCGCGTCGTGCCGGTCGGGCGGCGCGCCGGTCATGCCCCTTCGAACAGCGAGTCGTCGGTCGTGATGCGGCCCGACTCCTCGGCCTCGTCCTGGATGGGCTGGTACCAGTCGTCGAACGCGCTGGACGATACGGTCGCGAGCTGCGCCGGGTCGAGCGGCCGGTCGGCACGCTCGATGAGCCGGTAGACGTGGTAGCCGTCCTCGAGCGCGATGGGCTCGGTGACGCCGTCGGGCTGGAGCTCCGAGATGGCCGTGCTTGCCTCTTCCGGCAGGCTCGCCAGCAGCCGCCAGCCCAGGTCACCGCCGGTGGCGGCCTCGGCGCCATCGGACAGCTCCGCCGCGATCGCCGCGAAGTCGGCGTCCGGTGCCGCGAGCGCCTCGGCCAGCTGGGTGCGCCGATCGGCGAGCGGTGGCTCGTAGCCCAGGAACTGGATGACGTGCCAGCCGAAGTCGGACCTCACGGGGCCCACGATGTCGCCCGGCTGGAGGGTGGCCACGTTGTCGAACAGCGGGTCGGCGAACTCCGCCACCATGGTGCCGCGGTCGAACCAGCCGAGGTCACCGCCCTCGCTGGCGTTGCTGGTGTCGTCGCTCTGCGTGGCGAGCTCCGTGAACGCGTCGGCGCGGGTCGTGGGGTCGGTGATGCGCTTGAGCTCGGCCGACGTGAGCCCGGCTTGGGACTGCGCGACCGTCCACGACGGGTCGGTGCCGGGGATCTCGCTGGGATCCACGAGGCCATCCTCGGGCTGGTACAGGATGTGCGCCGCGTGGACGCGGCCCGAGTCGTCGGTCGCGGTGGTGTCCCCGTCGAGCCAGATCTCGGCGAGGTGGGCCTGGGGCTTGTCGCCGGTGGTGGCGTCCGCCACCACGCCGTCCTCGAGTCGCTGCGCGAGCGCCTGGAGACGCATGTTGTCGCGGTACGCACCGCTGGAGATGCGCTCCTGCAGGTCCCGTGTGAAGGTCGGATCCTCGGCGCCCGGGCGGGTCTCGGCGACGTGTGCGATGAGGTAGGTGCCGTCCGCGTCCTGGAGGAGCGGCGTGTCCTCGCCCGCGGCGACGCTGAAGATCGCCTCCAGCAGCGCCGGGTCGAGGGTGGTGTCGTCGCGACCCACGAACCCGCGGTCACCGCCGGCAGCGGCATCCTCGGCGGTGCTGTGCTCGCGGGCGACATCGGCGAAGGGGGTGCCGGCCTCGAGGGCCGCCAGCGCTGCCTGCGCGTCGGCGAGCGCCTGCTGGCGGTCCTCGCTGGTGGACGCCCCCGTCCTGGCGTCCGTCTCGGGTGCGACCTCGATGACCGAGACCCGACGGGTCTCCGGCTTGTGGGCGTCGGCCGCGATCGCGGCATCCACGTCCGCGTCCGTCACCGTGATGCCCCGGTCCGCCGCCAGCTTGCCCTGGAGGGTCAGTGCGATGAGCGAGTCGATGGCCGTCCCGGTGACGCTTTCCCGGGCGTTGGAGATGGCTGCCTTGAGGGTGTCCGCCTGCTCGGCGGTCAGCTCGCCCGCGGCGGCGGCCTCGGTCACCCAGCGGTCCTGCCGCTCGAGGCGGAAGTCCTCGAGCCGGGCACGGTCGGCCCACTGGTCGCGCGAGATGGAGGTCCCTTCGACGGTCGCGACGGCCTTGAGATGCTGGTCCCAGTACTGCCAGGCAAGTCCCAGCACGACCGCGACGATCGCGACGATGGTGAGGCCGATGAAGCCCAGGGTCACGCGCCGCTGGAACCGCTCTTCAGGGTCGAGTGGGCGCCGCTGCGGCGCGCCACCGCCACGGGATCGAAGGTTGGACGTCATGCTCCGCTCAGGTCGTAGGGATCCGCTGGGACCGTGAGACCGTGGGTGCGGGCCGGTGCACGGTGCGTGCGACGCCGGGTCTGCGACCATCGATCGACGGCGCCGTAGTCTAGCGCACGGCCCGGGCCATGCCCGAACACCGCTCGACCACGCTCGGGCGGGTGGTCATGGTACCGTGCCTCGACCCCATGCAGATCGCATCCGACGCACCCGCGACCTTCCGGAGCAGCGCGGACCGGCCGGGCGCCCTGGAGCTCCTGGCGACGGCCGCCCGCGAGGTCTCGTCCCGCCGCCGTCTCATCCGCTACCTGGTCCGTGCCGAGATCAAGAAGAAGGGCACGGACACGGTCCTGGGCAACGTGTGGTGGGTCCTCGACCCGCTGTTCTCGCTGCTCGTCTACGTGTTCGTGATGAGCATCGTGTTCGCGCGCGGCCAGCCGGAGTTCGGGGTGTTCCTGCTCGCCGCGATGATCCCCTTCAAGTGGTTCACGGGGACGCTCTCGGACTCCGTCACCGCGGTCGTCAGCCAGGGGCAGCTCATCAAGCAGATCCAGTTCCCCAAGATCGTGCTGCCCATCGTGTCCAACGGCGCGGGGCTCGTGAACCTGGGCGTGGGGATGCTGGTGCTGTTCGCGATCGTGCTGGTCGTGCCGGAGTACCGGCCGCACCTCACGATCATGGTCCTGTTCGTGCCCGTGATCGCGGCCATCCAGGCGGTCCTCATGCTCGCCCTGTCGATGTTCCTGTCCGCGTTCACGGTGTTCTACCGGGACATCGGCATCGTCATGGGCCACCTGCTACGGCTGCTGTTCTACGTCGCGCCCATCCTGTGGTCGTTCGAGGCGGAGATGGGGCGCGGCAAGGCGATCCACGAAGCCGTCGGGCCTCTCGGCTTCTCGCTCCTGCGGGACAACCCGGTCGCCATCCTGCTCGAGTCGTATCGCAAGGCGATCTATGGAGTGCCCTACCAGCAGGTCGTACCGGGCGGGGAACCGATCGCTGCTTGGCGGCCGGCCACGTTCGGGGACATGGACCTGGTCGCGCTGGGCCTCGTGCTCGGCGCGTCGGTACTGCTGCTGGTGGTCGGCACCATCACCTTCAAGCGGCTCGAGCCCGCCTTCGCCAAGGTCCTGTAGCCGATGCGTGGGACCATCGACGACCAGGCAACGACCGCTGTTCCGGCGACGCAGGCGGCGGGTGACGGCACGGACACGCCCGACATGGCCACGGCGGTGGGCTCGACGACCCCGGAGGCGCCCGCGGCGCTCGTGGTGCGTGACCTGGGGGTCCAGTACAACCTCCGCTTCACCAAGGACACGCGACTCCGCAAGAGCTTCCGCTCGCTGCTCCGGCGCGACGACGAGGACAAGCGCTTCTGGGCGCTTCGCCACGCCGAGTTCACCGTCCGCCGCGGCGAGTCGGTGGGCGTCATCGGGCCCAACGGGGCGGGCAAGAGCACGCTCCTGCTGGCGCTGGCAGGGATCATCGTGCCCTCCGAGGGCGTGATCGAGGTCAACGGCCACATCTCGACCCTGCTGAGCCTCCAGGCGGGCTTCGACCAGGACCTCTCGGGCGAGGACAACATCCACCTCGCGGGCGCGCTCCTGGGCATCCCCTACGAGACGATGGAGCGCATCGCCCCGGAGATCATCGAGTTCGCGGATGTCGGGGCCTTCATCGACGCGCCGCTCAAGACCTACAGCTCGGGTATGCGCGCACGGCTCGGCTTCGCCATCGCGACCGCCGTGGACCCGGACATCCTGCTGCTCGACGAGGTGCTCCAGACCGGTGACGAGGTGTTCCGGGAGAAGAGCCGCCAGCGCATCATCTCGGTGCTCCAGGCGGCCAAGGCGGTGGTCCTCGTGACCCACGACATGACCTGGGTCACCGAGTTCTGCACCCGTGCCCTGCTCATCGAGGACGGGCGCGTGGTCATGGACGGCGCGCCCGACGAGGTGGTGCGGACCCACCGGGAGCATTCCCAGGCACGCCGCGCCGCGCGACGCGAGCGCATCGAGCTGATGCGCCGGGGCGAGATCGCCATCGACCCCAAGAACCTGCCGGCACGGGAGGAGGCGCCCCGACGCCGCAGACGAGGGTGAGCCTGCGGGCGGTGATGGTCCCGGCCCAGTCGAATCCCTACGGCGAGCTCCTCGCCCAAGCCGTCCGCGCGCAGGGCATCGAGGTCGTCGCGGGCGAGGGCCCACGACGCTTCCCGGTGCTGCCGCTGGTGTTCGCGTGGCTGCGGGCCAGGCGACCCGGCGTGCTGCACCTCCACTGGCCACACCGCTACCTGCGACCCCGGTACCGCAGCGCGTCGCTGGCACGCTGGGGCACCACGTTCGAGCTCCGGCTGCTGCGCCGCCTCGGCGTGCGCATCGTGTGGACCATCCACAACGTCGGTGCGCACGACGGTGGGCTGAGCGACGACGAGCTGCGGGGGCAGGTGGCGATCGCCTCCACCTGCCACGCCATCATCTGCCACTGCGAGGCCGCCAGGGCGCTCGCCGCCGACGCCTGGAGCCTCGATGCCCCGACGCGCTCGCGGATGCACGTCATCCCCCACGGCAACTACGCCGGGGTCTACCCCGACACGTACGACCGGACCGCCGCCCGCGAGGAGCTGGGGCTGGCACCCGACGAGACGGTGCTCCTGTTCCTGGGCCAGATCCGGCCCTACAAGGGGGTGCTGGAGCTCATCGAGGTGTTCCGGATCGTCGAGGGGGAGCGTGCCCGCCTGCTCGTCGCGGGGCAGGTCGAACGACGGGCACTGACGGAGGCGCTCCGGGAGGCCGCCGAGGGTGACACCCGGATCACCCTCCGGCCGGGTCGCGTGAAGGACAAGCGGATGCAGCTCTTCCTGCGCGCCGCGGACGTGATGGTCCTGCCCTACCGCGACGTCCTGACCTCCGGCTCGGCCGTGCTCGGGATGACATTCGGGCTGCCCATCGTGGCGCCGCGCATCGGCTGCCTCCCCGAGACCCTCGAGGGCTGCTCGATCCTGTACGACCCGGACCAGCCGGGTGGCCTCCGCGCCGCGCTCGAGGCGGCGATGGGGGCCGACCTGGCGGCGCTGGGCGAGCGGGCCGCCGAGGCCGCTGCGTCACTCGAGTGGGGACCCATCGGCGCTCGGACCGCGGCGCTCTACCGGGGCGACGCCACGACCTAGCGGGGCTGGGCGGCCAGGATGCCTGCGATCCGCTCGCCCGCGTGCCCGTCCCACAGCGGCGGTCCGTCCGGCGGCGCGGCGATCCCGCCGGCGAGCGCGAGGTCCACCATGGGTCCAAGGCCCTCGGGCGTCACCAGGCGGTTGGTGCCGTGGCTGACGGTGATGGGCCGCTCGGTGTTGGGCCGCAGCGTGAGGCAGGGGATGCGCAGGATGGTCGTCTCCTCCTGGATGCCACCCGAGTCGGTGACCACCAGCGCCGCACCCCGCACCAGCGACAGGAAGTCGAGGTAGCCGAGCGGGTCCACCACGAGCACCTCGCGCAGCCCGTGGAGCCCCGCGTCCTCCAGCGTCGCCCGACCACGCGGATGCAGCGGCAGGACCACCGGGATGCGCCCAGCCAGCTCCCGGAGCGCCCCGACCAGGCGCGCCCCAGCAGCGGGCGTGTCCACGTTGGCGGGTCGATGGAGGGTCGCCACCGCATAGCGCTCGGGCACCCCGAGACGCCTCCGGACCGGCCCGGGGTCGAAGCGGTCGAGGTGCGCGAGGAGCGTGTCGATCATGGGGTTGCCCACGAGGTGCACCCGCGCCGGGTCCACGCCCTCACGGGCGAGGTTGTCGAGGCCTTCCGGGCTGGTCACGAACAGCAGGTCCGACAGGCTGTCCGTGACGCGCCGGTTGATCTCCTCGGGCATCGTCGGGTCGAAGCTGCGCAGTCCCGCTTCGACGTGCGCCAGCGGGATGAGCGACTTGGCGCACACGAGCGCGGCCGCGAGGGTCGAGTTGACGTCCCCGTACACCACGACGCGGGCGGGCCGCTCGGCGTGGAACGCGTCTTCGAGCGCGCCGAGCAGCGCCCCCGTCTGATGGGCCTGGGTGCCCGAGCCCACGCCCAGGCTGACATCGGGCGCCGGGATGCCCAGGTCCGCGAAGAACACGTCTGACAGCAGCGGGTCGTAGTGCTGCCCGGTGTGCACGATCCGCTGTGGCACGCCCATGGCACCCAGCGCGGCGATGACGGGTGCCGCCTTGATGAAGTTGGGTCGTGCCCCGACGACGTGCGTGGTGGCCCCGCCCTGGTCCGTCACGCGACCCCCATGGCGCGGTACAGCTCGAGGTACCGCTCGGCGCTCCGGCGCCAGGTCCGGTGCTCCCGGACCCATGCCCCCGCGGTCCGGCCCAGCGTCTCCCGGCGCTCCTGGTCGAACAGCAGCGGCTCGAGCACGTCGGCGAGGTCGATGGGGTCCTCCGGGGTGAACGACAGCCCGGTCTCCCCTTCCGTGATCATGTCCGCGAGCGCCTCCACGCGACTCACCACCACCGCGCGCTCCATGGCCATCGCCTCGTACGGCTTGAGGGGCGTGACCAGCTGCGCGACGCCGACCTGCCGGCGGGGCACCACGAACACGTCCAGGAGCGAGTAGTACGCGTTGACGTCAGCGTAGGCGACGCGGCCCGCGAACACCACGGAGTCGTCGGTGCCGGTCCGGCGCCGGAGCTCCAGCAGCCGGTCGCGCTCGATGCCGTCGCCCACGATGAGGCAGCGCACGCCGCGGCCCCGTCGCCGCAGCTCCGCGGTGGCACGCACGAGGGTGTCGATGTCCTCGGAGGGTGCGAGCGTGGTGACATAGCCGATGACCGGGCCGTCGCCGAGCCGCAGCTGGCGCGCCAGCGCATCGTCCCGGGCGATGGGCCGGAAGCGCTCGGTATCCACGCCGTTGGGCACCACCGTGATCCGCTCGCCGGGGATGCCGCGGCCCACGAGGTGGTCGCGCATCGGCTCGGAGAGGGTCACGATGGCGTCCGCGGCACGCATCAGCTCGGTCTCGGTGTGCGCCTCCACCTCGTCGTGGGCGCTGATGCCCGCCGGGTCGGGCTGCCGGGCCACCGACGCCTCCTCCCGGAACCCGCGGACCTCGTACACGACGGGGATGCGGTACTGCTCGGCGACCGCGAGCGAGGCGAGGAGGTCCGGCCAGGGCGTCACCGGGTGCAGCACCGCCGCGCGGTGCTCCTCGACGATGGCCGCGATGCCCGCGGCGTTGAGGGTCGCGTTGTGGTCGGGTCGCTCGGCGACCTCGCGCGCCGTCGAGCTGCTCCGGTAGCGCACCCCGGCGACCTGCCACGCCTCGACGGGCAGCCCGCCGTCGATCATGTCCTCCTGGCGTCGCGAGGCGACCACCACATCGAGACCGACCTCGCCGAGCGCGGCGGCCACGTTCTGGGTGCGGATGGAGTAACCCGACTGGCGACGCGGCAGGCTGTTGGCGACGACCATCGTCACGCGGCCGGGCTTCGGCTGGTGGGGCCGCGATGGCGCAGCGACCGTGGGCCGCCATGCCGCGTCTCGCGCGCGCAGCTCGGCCTGGGCCTGCGCGACGAGGGCCTGCGCACCCGCACGCCGGGGATCGGCGGTTACCGCGGCCCTGGCCGCCTGGAGGGCCTCCGGATACCGGGCGAGCGCGAGGTCGACGCGCGCCTGAAGGGCATGGCGGGATGCGTTGCGGTCGTGCTCCTGGGCGGCCATCCGCTCCAGCACCGTGCGCGCCCCCTCGATGTCGTTCGCCTGGAGTAGCAGCCGGCCGATCTCGACCCGCGTCGTGTCGCTCGTCGCGGGGTCCTCCGCGACGCGCCGGAGGATCTCCGCGGAG
>JBEVIK010000059.1:0-6339 GCA_040510715.1 Candidatus Limnocylindrales bacterium | reverse complement strand
ACCCCGACCACCTGGAGCACGCCGCGCTTGATGAGCTGCTCGGTGCGCGACCGGATGGTGGACTCCGCCACACCGAGGTCCTTGGCCATCCGGGTATAGGGGCGCCGGCCGTCCCGCTGGAGCTGGTCGATGATCACCCGGTCCAGTTCGGTGAGGGGCTCCTGGGCGGGGTCCGCCCGGGTGCGCCGCGTCACGGCGGCGCGTCGAGTCTGTTGCACGGACGCCACACTAACAAAGCCGGTCCTGCCAAGTGCCGACCCGGGCAAGGCCGTTGACGGGTACCATCGGGCCATCCGGGGAGGACCCACCCTCCCCCCGTCGGGTCACCCAGGTCCCGGCGGTCCCAGGAGCTTCATTCGGACGTGACGAACGAGCAGCAGCTCGTGCTCTACCTGAGCGTGGGCCTGTTGTCGCTGGCCGCTGTCGGGGTCGGAATCGCAGCTGCATGGCGTTCGAGCCGCCGGCACGCGGACGCGACCTCGCCCAGGCAAGGCGGCGCGGGCCAGGCGCCGCCGCCCGACGATCGCCCGTCCGAGGGCGAGGGCGACCTCGCCGCGCCCCGCCGACCGGTCCGCGACCGGATGTTGCGCATCGTCGCGCTCTCGTACCTGGCTGCGGTCGCGGTGGCGGTCGCCGTCGAGGGTGGCTGGGGCACGGACCCGTCCACGATCTACCTGCTGCTCGCGTTCGGGACTCTCGCGGTGGTGCTCCTCGGGGACCTGCTCGCCGACCTCGTCCCCGCCACGGTGCTCGGCTGGGTCGAAGGGACCGTCGCCATCGTGCTGGTCACGGCCATCACCGGCGTCACGGGAGGCCTCCTCAGTCCGTTCGCGGCGGGCTACTTCCTGATCGTGGGCGCGGCAGCCCTGTCCCGAGACACCATGGCACCGGTCGCCGTGGCACTCGTATCGGCGTTGGCCGCCGCCGCCGTGGACCTCCTGGTGTGGCCGCGTCCCACCGTGCTGCCCATGTCGATCATCGCCGCGGTCGCGTTCCTGGGGGTAGCGATGCTGTTGCTGGCGGTCATCGTGACGGTCGCCAGCCGCGAGCATCGCCGCGCACAGGAGGCGGCGATGCGCCTCGCCCGCTTCGATCCGCTCACGGGCCTCTACAACCGGACCCACTTCTTCACCGAGCTCGAGCGGGAGATCCGCCTGTCGCAGCGCGCCGGACGCACGTTCGCGCTGCTCATGATCGACATCGATGGCCTCAAGCCCGTCAACGACGCATTCGGGCATCACTACGGCGACCAGCTGCTCACCGGCGTCACGAGCGTCATCCGTGCCACCGTGCGTGCGACGGACACCCCCGCCCGGTACGGCGGGGACGAGTTCGTGGTGCTGCTCCCCGAGACCGACGCGGCCGGGGCATACGTGGTCGCGGAGAAGCTTCGCCACGACATCGCCGCGTTCAGCATCCAGGTGAGCGACCGGACCGTCCGGACATCGGTGTCGGTGGGCCTCGTGTCGTACCCCGACGACGGCACCACCGCCGATACGCTCATGGCCGCGGCGGACGCCGCGCTCTACGAGGCGAAGCGGAGCGGTCGGGACCGCATCGTGGGCTACACCACGCGCATGGAGCGCGTGGCGACCCGGATGGGCACCGCGCAGCGACGCTCCCCGGCGCCGATGCCCCGGGACCCGGAGCCCCAGCCGACCCCCGCCGAGCCGCCGGGGACCACCGTCGTCGCCGGCGGACCCGCGCCGTGGGAGACCGGCACCAACCCCGATTGGGAGACGCGCGGTCGGGCGCGCGTCGCGGTCCCCATCGAGGGCGACGACCAGACCAGCGACACGGGGCGCTCCGGCCGCGCGGTGTAGAGTCCCTTCGTGTCCAGCGATCGCGAGGCCTCGGAGCGAGGGTTCGGTACCCGCGCCATCGCGAGTGCCACCCGGCCGCCGGTGGTCTCCCAGGGCGGCAACTCGGTGCCCATCTACCAATCGGTGACGTTCGAAGCCGCCGACGCGGAGGAGCTGGGCGACATCCTCGCCGACCGGCGCCCGGGGTATGCCTACGCCCGATCGGACAACCCGACCGCGACCGCGCTCGCCGACGCGTTCGCGTCACTCCACGGGGCACCCGCAGGGTTCGCCTTCGCCAGCGGAATGGCCGCCATCCACGCCGCGCTGGTGTCGCGACTGCGTGCGGGCGACCGGGTGGTCGCGACGCGGGCGCTCTACGGCAGCACGAGGACGCTGCTGTCGCACGTGCTGGCGCGCTTCGGGGTCGAGGTCGAGTACGTGGACGTCACCGATGAGGACGCCGTGCTCACGGCGCTCGACCGCCCCGCGCGGGTGCTCTACCTCGAGACCATCGCCAATCCCACGCTCGTGGTCGCGGACCTCGCCCGGCTCGCCGAGACGGGCCACCGCGCCGGTGCCACCGTGATCGTGGACAACACGTTCGCCTCGCCGTACCTGTGCCGGCCCACGGAGCTGGGTGCCGACCTGGTGGTCGAGTCGCTGACCAAGTGGGTGGGCGGCCACTCCGACGTGCTCGCGGGGGGCGTCGTTGGGCGCGCCGAGCTCATCGCCGGGGTCCGCGAGACCGAGATCGAGACGGGCGGCATGATCGCGCCCCTGGCGGCGTTCCTGGTGCTCCGCGGGATCGAGACGCTCCACGTTCGGATGGACCGCCACGCGTCGAACGCGATGGCTCTTGCGCGGCTGCTGGAGCTGGACCCGCGCGTCCCGCACGTGGCCTACCCCGGGCTCGCCTCCCACCCCCAGGCGGCGGTGGCTCGGCGGCAGCTGCGCAACGGCGGCGGCCTGCTGACGCTGGACCTCGGCGAGCGCGATCGCGCTGCCGGGTTCCTCGACGCGCTCAGCATCCCACCGCGTACGGCGTCGCTTGGCAGCATCCAGACCATCGCGGTACATCCGGCATCGACGACGCATCGCCAGCTCAGCGACGACGAGCTCGTGGCCGCCGGCATCGCGCCGGGCATGATCCGCGTGTCCGTGGGGCTGGAGGACGTCGAGGACCTCAAGGTCGACGTGCTGGGTGCCCTCGAGGCGGCAGCCGGCCCCGCCACGCCCGGCCGGAGGGTGCCCGCCACGACGGCCGAGGGCGACCGGACGACCATCACCGCCTGACCGGCGGCAGTCCACGCGAGGATCCGAGCGATCGCCACCACCAGCCTGACCCAGCGGCGACCCGCCTCCGTGGTCGACCTGCTCGCGCGCCTGGGCGGCATGGCCTGGGCGATGTTGACGAGCGTCCGGTTCGCGGTGCTGCTGATCCTGCTCATCGCGGTGTCAGGCGTCGTGGGCTCGCTGGTCCGCCAGTTCCCCGCCGCGGTGCTGCACGACCCCGCGGGCTACGCGCGCGAGGTCGCGGACATGCACGTCCGCTGGGACGGCATCTCGGTGCTCGGGGTGCGCATCGGGCCGGCGATGGTGGACGCGTTCGAGCGACTGGGCCTCTTCCGCATCTTCTCAGCGTGGTGGTTCCTGCTGCTGCTGGTGGTGCTGGTGGTCGCCATCGTGTGCTGCACCCTCGACCGCACGCCGCGGCTGCTGCGCCAGGTCCAGCCGGGACGCGTGGACCAGCCATTGCCGTTCTTCGACCCGCGCCTCTCCGATCGGGCGGTCCTCGACGGTGTCGCGCTCTCGCCGGCCCAGGTCGCGGGGGCGCTCCGCCGCCGCCACTTCCGCGTCCAGCGCCGCGCGGATGACGCCGACGCATCCGTGACCTGGATCCAGGGTGATCGCAACCAGTACTCCAAGCTCGCGACCCTGCTGACCCACCTCGGGCTCATCCTGTTCCTGGCGGGCGGCGCGGTGACGGTGGGCCTCGGCTTCGAGACCGTCGTGTTCGTGGGCGAGGGGCAGACGGCCCCGACCCAGCCGGTGGGCACGCCCGGCAACCTGCTGGTCAAGGTGAACAGCTTCCGGATGCCCCTGCATGCCGACGGCACGCCCGCGGACTTCGTGACCGACCTGTCGGTGTTCCAGGACGGGCAGGAGGTCGCGCGCAAGGACATCCGGGTCAACGACCCGCTCGAGGTCCAGGGCTACGTGTTCCACCAGAACACCTTCGGGCCCGCCGTGGACCTGACCATCCACGATCCCGACGGAGGTCTCGTGTGGACCGGTCCGCTGCTCCTCGACGGGCTGGTCGCGGGGTTCCCGAGCGGCTTCATGACCATCCCGGGATCGGAGGTGGGATTGCTCGCGGTGCTCACGGAAACGGCCGATGGGGTGGGCGCGCTCGTGCTCCAGGGCGTCGGCCTGCCGACCGTGGTGGATGATGGAGCAGCCGGCCAGGTGGACGGCGCCGACCTGTTCCGCGTGGTGGTGGGACTGGGTGGCACGGTCGATCCGACCGCGGCGGGTGGCTATGCCATCACATGGGATCGCGCGGGCGCCTGGACCGGGATGGTCATCAAGAACGACCCGGGCGCGCCGGTCATCTGGATGGCATTCCTGTGCCTCATCACGGGCCTGTGCCTGACGTTCTACTTCCCGCGTCGCCGGGCGTGGGTACGCATGGACCCCGACACGGTGCGGGTCGCGGTGCTCGCGGACCGCTACGTGGACACGGAGCGCGAGCTGCGAGGGGTGGTCGAGGAGCTACGCGTGCGGGCCGGGGTCGCGGGCTAGCCATGTGCCGGCTGCTGGGCGTCGTCGCGGCGACGACCGCCCCCATCGCGGATCTGGTGCGGGACGAGCTGCCGCGGCTCGAAGCGCTGGCGGCCGTGCACCCGCACGGCTGGGGTATCGCGAGCGTGGGCGACAGCGTCCGGATCGAGGTGCGCAAGGTGCCCGAACGCGCGGCCACCAGCCATCGATGGACGCAGGCCGTGCGAGCGTCGGCAGACATCGCCCTGCTCCACATCCGCCAGGCGTCGCCCGGCATGCCCCATGTCGACGCCAACACGCATCCGTTCGTCGCCGATGGGATGGCCTTCGCCCACAACGGCCACGCTCATCCGACAGCGGCCCTGGACGCCCTCGTCGAGTCGGTGGGCGGCCCACGGGCCGCCGGCGACACGGACTCGGAGCGGTACTTCGCGCTGGTCCGGGCCGCGGCCCGGAACGACGCCGTGGACCGGTCACTGCTGCACGCCGCGGAGCGCATCACGGCGTCTGCGAGGGCGACCTCGCTCAATGCGCTGTCGCTCACCGATCGGGCGCTGACGGCCATCGCGTGGTGGGACGAGCCGGTGATCCGGACCGCCGGCGACGGCGAGACCGACCGCGACTACCGCCTGTGGTACCGGCTCTCGCCCGACCGGGTGGTCGTCGCATCGGCCGTCGTGGCGGGAGACGGCCCCGAGTGGCAGGAGCTGCCGCACGGCCACACGCTGTGCATCGACCGTCACACCCTGGCGGTCCGGATCGACAGCGTGCTCGGCCGCCGCCACGTGGCCTGAGCACGTGGCGAGGCCCCGACCGGGTGGTCGGGGCCTCGTCTGGTTGCGTGGGTACGGTCGCTATTCGACCGTGAGCGTGCCCGACATGCCGGCATCACGGTGGCCGGGGACCGCACAGAAGTACGTGTACGCCAAAGCGATACCTCCCCGCAACCGGCGGCTCTCCTAGACTCTCAAGCTGGGTCCCAGTGCAGCCTCGCCGTGCCCTGCTCGGCCCGAGGGGGGGCGAGCAGGGGACCACAGGCCAAGCCCTTGGGGCGACGGGCCCGTGCCCGGCGCCTCGCCACCTACATCCACGGGAGTGACATGACCGCACGTCAAACGGCCATCGCGGAGATCGCGACCGTCAAGGTCGCGCCGACACAGGATTACGTCGAGCAGGCGGGACAGGCCATCTTCGGGCAGTACGTCTTCAACGACGAGGCGCAGCGCGCCTATCTCGCCAAGCCGATCCACAAGAAGCTGCGCCGGACCATCGAGGGGCTCGAACCCTTCGACCCGGCCATCGTGGATGCGGTCGCGCACGCGGTGAAGGAGTGGGCCATGGCGCACGGCGCCACCCACTACACCCACTGGTTCGTGCCCATGACCGGCAGCACGGCCGAGAAGCACGACTCGTTCCTGGCGCCGACGGGCGAGGGCAAGACCATCGCCGAGTTCTCGGGCAAGAACCTCGTCCAGGGTGAGCCCGATGCGAGCTCGTTCCCCTCGGGCGGCATCCGGGCCACCTTCGAGGCGCGCGGCTACACGGCGTGGGACGTCACCAGCCCGATCTTCCTCCAGGTCGAGCCCAACGGCGTCACGCTGACCATCCCGACCGCGTTCGTGTCCTACACGGGCGAGGCGCTCGACCACAAGATCCCGATGCTCCGCTCCCAGGAGGCCGTGGGGAAGCAGGCCCTGCGCGTCCTGCGATGGTTCGGCAACACGACCTCGAGCCGGGTGTTTACGACCATCGG